>NZ_LSMM01000038.1:0-123658 GCF_001566815.1 Marinobacter sp. Hex_13 | reverse complement strand
CCCCCACCTCCCCGCTCTATTGACAAATGGTGATGTCGTTACGGAAAGCTGGAATTTAACTGCGCTTTGATTTCGAATGTATGCGTGCGGACACCGTACCAGCGGTAAAAAGCTCTCAGGTAAACCCAGTCAAAACCACAGTAAATCGGTGCGACAACTGGCGTTAACTAAGGGTATGGGGGTGTTTTATTTTTCAATAAAGAAAATGGTGTCTGAGCGAAGCGAGTTCATTTTCATTTGAAAAATAAAACACCCCCATGCCCCTCCCCTAAACCCCCAGTCCAACCCAAAGCCAAAGCAAAGAATAAACATTGCACCCAACCCAAACCTGTATAAAATGCGACCAACCCAACCACGCCCCCAACCCAAATGAAACTGGTCTCCTTCGACATATTCCGCACCCTCGGCTTCCCGGACACCAAAACCCTCAAGCCCGAACAGTTCCTGGCCCACAAAGAGCTGCTTAAAGACGCAGACTGGGTGCTGTTCCCGGAATACTGGCAGCTGAATGCCCTCGTACACGGGCTGAAATGCCGCGTTTTCCCCAGTGTCGCCAGCTATCGCATCGGCCACGACAAGGTGGAAATGACCCGGGCTTTCCAGGCGGTCGCACCTGAACACACTCCGTGGACTCTGATTGAAGCCAATGGCCCGGAGGAACAGCAGGCGGTGTGGGATGCCATGGTCGTGCCCTTCGTGGCCAAGCTGCCCAAAGCCAGCATGGGCGAAGGTGTGTGGTTAATCGAAAACAAAGCCGACTGGCAGCGTTATTGCGAGCGGACCCATGTTCTTTATGCCCAGGAATACCTGCCGATTGATCGGGATGTGCGGGTAGTGATTGTCGGGGACAAAGTGGTATCCGCCTACTGGCGAACCCAGGCGGACCAGGGGTTCTACAATAACGTGTCGCAGGGTGGGCGCATCGACCGGGGGCCAGTGCCTTCCGTGGTAACCGATCTGGCACTGCGCCTTGCGCGGGAGCTGGAGGTGGATCACGCGGGGTTTGATATCGCCCTGGTGGAGGGGTATCCCTACGTGCTTGAGTTCAATCGGCTATTCGGCAATCAGGGACTCGGTCAGGGTAGTGATCTGAAAACTGCGATTCTGGATTACCTGCAGCGCCAGGCCGAGCCCGAAGACCCGAACGGCCCCACCGGGCCGGCGCCGTTGTGGCCAGTCGCGGTGTGAGCTGAAGGCAAACGGGCCAGACGGTGGTTATGGGTAGATATGCTCATATCACGCCCCCGGAAAAGAACCGATGATCGCGCGATTGACGGGTACCGGATCGGTACCTATGTTGTTTGAACGACCCGTTTGCCCTTTGGAGGGAAACCCTATCCATGACCGAATCCACCAACGCCATCATCACTGACTACTACGACGCCGAGACCTTTGCCCGTATCAAGGCATTTGCCGATACCAAGGACACGCCCTGCGTCGTGATTGATACCGCGACCATCAACCGCCAGTACGATGAACTGGTGGAAGGCTTTCCCTATGCCAACGTCTACTATGCGGTGAAGGCCAACCCTGCCCCGCAGGTTCTGACGATGTTGCGGGACAAGGGCGCCAGCTTTGATATCGCGTCGGTGTACGAACTCGACAAGGTCATGGGCCTGGGTGTGACGGGCGACCGCATCAGTTACGGCAACACCATCAAGAAGGCAAAGGACATCCGCACCTTCTATGAGCGAGGTGTTCGCCTGTACGCGACGGATTCGGAAGCGGACCTGCGCAACATCGCCAAGGCGGCTCCGGGCTCGAAAGTGTATGTTCGCATCCTGACCGAAGGCACCCTGACCGCTGACTGGCCGCTGTCCCGCAAGTTCGGCTGTCAGACCGACATGGCCATGGACTTGCTGATCCTGGCCCGCGATCTGGGTCTGGTGCCTTACGGCGTGTCCTTCCACGTGGGCTCCCAGCAACGGGAAATCGGCGCGTGGGACGCCGCCCTGGGCAAGGTGAAGGTGATTTTCGAGCGTCTGAAGGAAGAGGACGGCATCGAACTGAAGATGATCAACATGGGCGGCGGCTTCCCGGCCAACTACATTACCCGTACGAATGACCTGAAAACCTACGCGGATGAGATCAAGCGTTTCCTGGATGAGGATTTTGGCGATGATTTGCCCGAGATTATTATCGAACCGGGCCGCTCGCTGATTTCCAACGCAGGTGTTCTGGTAAGTGAAGTGGTGCTGATTTCACGTAAATCGCGTACTGCCCTACACCGTTGGGTATTCACCGATGTTGGTAAATTCGGTGGCTTGATCGAAACGCTTGATGAATCCATCAAGTTCCCGATCTATACAGAGAAATCCGGCGAAGGCGAGGACTGTGTAATTGCAGGCCCAACCTGCGACAGCGCCGATATCATGTACGAACACCACAAGTACCCGTTGCCGCTGAATTTGGCCATCGGCGACCGCATGTACTGGCTGTCCACCGGTGCCTACACCACGACGTACAGTGCCATAGAGTTTAACGGTTTCCCCCCGTTAAAGGACTATTACATCTAAGCCAGCGGTAAGGACGTGGGGTGGGGGTATATTTTCCGCCAGAAATGGGTGTCTGAGCGAAGCGAGTTCCATTTCCAAGGAAAAAATACCCCCACCCCGCGGCCCGGCAAAGCATAGATCAATGGCACCAGACAGAGGGTCAACTTTCGGGTTGGCCCTTTTGTCGTTTCAGGTCAAGGGTAAAAGTCAGGGGAAGAACCAGAGCGCAATAGGCGATGATAAAGATAATGGCGTATCGGGCGTCGTTGCCCCAATCGGCCAGTAACCCGCCGATCATGGGAACAGAAAACGCCACTGTGTAACCAACCAGAAAGTTTCCTGCTGAGAGTCGCCCCGTTTCTCTTGATTCCACCAGTACAGGGGGTAAAGCCACCAGCAGGATCAGCAGAATGCCGGCCGTGAAGCTCATAAACGTTGCGCTGGCTATTGACCACCAGCCAGTGAAGACGACCGTTCCCACTGTGCCCAGGATGCTGCAGGTTGCCATCACCATGATGGGGCCTTTGAGGCCTACCCAATATCTCGCCATTTTCAGCATGACCAGGGAGGCGATCACCTGGGCGAAGTTATACCAGAACAAGGCGTCCGCCAGCATGTCGAAGTTGCCTTGTTGCTCCAGGATATTGCCCATGTAGGCGTTAAGGCCGAAGAACAGGGAGCCTGACAGGCCCAGCAGCAGGCCAATTCGCAGAGTCAGTGGGTTTTTCCAGTCGGGTAGCCAGGCCGGTTTTTTCACCGGCCGTGCCATTTCCCGGCGGGGAAGGAACAGAGCGGCAGCGACCAGCAACGCGGGCAGTGACCAGGCCAGCAGGGTGGCGCGCCAGCTGTCGTCCATCAGTGGCATCAGTACCGGGAGGGTGATGCCGGCGCCGATGAACTCGCCCATCAGCATGCCGTTCATGTAGATAGCGGAGCCGATGGCCAGATGTTTGGGTTCGAGCCAGCGTGGCAGGAGTGCCGGCAGGGAGGGCTGCATCATGGCCACACCCAGGCCCATGACGGCACTCGCCAGCATAAGCGTGATGGTATCGGGTGACAGCCCGCGACCGGCGGAACCGATGACCATGATCACCATGGCCAGCGCCAGGGTATTGCGTGGGCCCATCCGTGCGATGGCCAGGGAACCGGGCATGGAACCGACAGCCAGCATCAATATTGGAAGAGTGGTGAGCGCACCGGTCAGAGCCTGGGACAGGCTGAGTTCGTCGCTGATGAACGGCGCCAGGGGAGGTGCAACCAATACCGGTATGCGCAGATAAACACCGGCCAGCCAAAGCAACACCGCCACCGGGAGCAGCTTGGCTGCCGGTGGCGGTGTTGTTGTGCCTGAAACGTCAGCCACTGGGGCCGGGCTTAGTTGTCGCCGGTGTCCGGGAGATAGGCGCCGTCTTCGTCGTGGACTTCACGGCCGGTGACGGGCGGGTTGAAGGCACAGATCAGTCGCATGTCTTCGGTGCCACCACGCAGCGTATGCGGGTCGTTCTTGTCCAGCGCGTAAAGCGTGCCATCGGAAATCTCGTGGGTTTCGCCAGTGGCCTTGTCGTAGATGCTGCCGTTACCGGCGACACAATATACAGCTTCAAGGTGATGCTTGTACCAGAGGTTCAGCTCGGCGCCCGCAGGGATGATGGTCTCGTGGAATGAAAAGCCCATGCCGTCTTTTTTCAGCAGCATGCGGCGGCTGGTCCAGCCCGGCCCTGATACTTCGCGCTCGGAGCCGATGATGTCCTGAACTCGTACAATTTTCATACTTATCCCTCGCTGTGTGATGGAGCAGCCTTACAGTATAAACATCCCCGTCAGGTTCGGTTCAACCGCCAATCGTCGTAGGCGTCCAGCGACTGCTCGATGGCGACTATAAAGGCTATCCTCATTTTGTCATCCAGGGCGCGCTTTTTCCGGCAACGTTCAAAGGCCTGATGGATGGTCCGGCGTTGCCTGCGGTCGAGTTGCTCAAGCCAATGGTCATCGGCAGGTTCAAGATCCAGCAGTTCCCGGCCGGCATGATTTCGGTGGCTGATATGCCACCAGTGATTAACGGCCCTTCCTAATACAACATAGCCGAATTGGCTGTCTTGTACAGGCCCGAAGGTGGCGGTCCTGAGCCCATTTTTCAGTACACCGGTATTGAGCACCGGCAGTGCCAGGCGGTCGCCGTAAAAATAGCTGCCTGCGGCACCGATCAGCCCGCCTACCAGGGCTCCGGCGCCCAGTGAATGGCCAAGGGTCAACGCATCCACCCCGGCCCCGCTCACGGCACCGGCCCCGAAGCCTGCGGTGGCCAGGTAGCGGCGGTTTACTCCCCAGGCTTTGTGGCTGTCTTCGCTGAACAGGTCGTGTTCACTGTGCCATTCCAGTTCCGCTTCCTGTCGTTGTACACGGTGATGCTCGTAGAGCTTCTCAATGGCAATTCGAAGGTGCTGTTCCCGTTTTCTCTGGTTGTCATACCAGCTTTTGCGCAACTGTGCGGCCAGGTCGTGATCGGAGATTTCGCTGGTCTGGAGTGTGGTCAGTGTCCGTTTTTCGCGGAAGGACATCATGTCTTCCAGGCTACGGGCGATGAGTGTGGCCGCTTGGGTGCGGCGTTGCCGTCTCTGCGCCGAGAGAAACGCCGTCGCGCTGTCCAGGGGCTGCTCCCAGTCCGGCTCAAGTTGCCCAAAGGCTCGCAACAGGCTGAGGTGTTGCTCGAAGGGCGCGCGAACCGCATCAAAGGTCCGGACAACCTGGAAAAACTGGCCGAGCGCCCTGGCCCAGGTGTCGCTGTAGTCGTCTTCACCAATACTGTTGATCAAGGCGAGGCTCGGCCGGCCGGTCCAGCGCAGGATGGTCATCTCCGCTTCATGCTGGGTGCTGTAGGGAACCGAACCGTCAACCACGTAGATGATGCCCGCGCCTTCAATGAGCGGTTGCAAGAGCTCGCATTCATCGACAAAGCCGTTGTCCTGGCGGTGTTGGACCACAAAGGCCTCGACGGTTTCGGCCCGGTCAGAGGCAGACACGCTGTGGGCTTCAAGCCATTCCAGGACACGCCGGGGGCGTTGGAACCCCGGCGTGTCCACCAGTGTGTACAGTGTCTTGCCATCGACAGCCAACGGATAGGCCTGATGTTTACGGGTGGTTCCAGGCTCCAGCGCGATGGCAATGGCGTCGTTCTGGGACAGCGTGGCCACAATGCTGGATTTGCCCTTGTTGGGGTGGCCGACCACGGCAAACACGGGGGCTTTCATTATTCGTCCTGGTCCTGCAGTGCGCGGTGCATAAGGATATCCGGCGGTGTTGTCATCGGCGTGCTGACCACCATCCTCTCATCCTCCGTACGCTCCGCAAACCGCAGCCACTGGCTGAGTTGATGGTCCGGTGGCGACTGGTCTGGTTGAGCTGCCATCGGTACCAGCGCAATGGTGGTCTGCCTTGGCCATGTTTCGCGGGCCTGTTGTAGAAAATCCGCAAGCTCGCCGGTGGGTGGTTCCCAACTGCGGGTGACGATAATGGCCGCTGGAGTGAGAGCACTGGTCAGTCGCTGGTTTGCCAGTTCGATGATGTGATGGTCGTGCTCGAGCGAGGCGCTACCGCCGGCGGCGAGGGGCTCCTGGTCTCCTGCGATGATGGTTTGCGGCAGCGCTGGCCTGCCGGCTTCCGCCCAGCGAATAATAGCCTGGGCCCTGGGGATAGGCTGCAATTTCGCAGACGTTGTCGTATCCGGTTGGTCGGCGGCGTCATTGTGGCGATTGCCCGTGTCCACGGTGGGTGTCTCCATGCGGTACTGGAGGGCGACCCAGCCATGATGGGCTCGGAGCGCCTTACGCGCGCGCATGTGGGGATGAACGATCGCCACCATTAGCAGAGCGAGCCGGGGCAGGACGACATAGATCATCCAGACCATTGCCACGAACGGCCACCAACTCCCCCAGAGGGCCGGATCGGTCGTTGTGGAAGACTGGCTGCGGAAGAACCGGGTGGCATCCACCAGTTCGCGGTCCGGCATCGCCGCAGGCCACAGATGCTGCCAGGGTGTGGCGATGGCGGATAGCATGCGGTAGTAGCTGTCGGTGCCGGTATTCAGGGTGGTGCTCCAGCCAAAGGCGAGATCCTGGATCACCACCAGTACCAGCAGGGTTATCAGTCCGGCGACACCAAACGCCAGTCCGCCGGTATGGGCGGCACGGGCCATTAACAGTGGTTGCAGTGTTCGCAGGGCGCCCGAGTGGCGTGCGACCGCAAACTTCCTCAGCAACCAGCGCCAGGGCTGCCAGCCGGCAAAGGCCTGGACAGTGGTAACCACAGCGAGGATGCACTGGAGCAGCACGAAGGCCAGGATCACCGTCAGATTGATTCGCTGGCCACCGTCGTAGAACAGTAGCCCCAGCATGGCCAGCGTTCCGGCAACGAGCCCCGCCAGGGCAAAACCTGTGGTCAACCTTCGCCAGAATTTCAACGGGTCATCGGTCGGTCCACGGCGGGACAGGCGCCTGACATGTTCAAGCCACCGATCCGGGCCCGGGCTGACGCCCTGGTTGTGGCAGTCCAGGGCAAAACGGCGATCCCGCCGGTGCAGGAACACCGGGTTCTGGTCGCGGTCGCGCTGAACCTGATTGTCGAACTCCAGTAATCGTCGAATGGCGCTGTCTGGCATCGAGTATCCTGATCAACTGGGCGGTGAGACACGCCGCGGAATGCTAGGATAAGGGTCTAGGATGATAAGGGTATCCCATAAACCGGTGTCGGACCTACCATGACCAACCACCTCATGAACCTTCGTCACGTCCCCGACGACGAGGCGGACGAAATACGCGAGCTGTTCGAGACGCACAACGTGTCCTACTACGAGACGCCTCCCAGTCGCTGGGGTATCAGCATGGGTGGATTCTGGGTCCACGACAATGAGGAGGCCCAACGAGCCCGGGAATTGCTGCAGACCTACCAGAAGGAGCGCCTGCAGCGTCAGCGTGACGCTTACGAGGAGGATCTGGCGGCGGGCCGGGTCGGCGGATTCTGGCATCGGCTTCGCCGCAAGCCGGTGACGACCCTGGCGGCTTGCCTGGCCATCGTTGTCATCCTGGCATTAACAATTGCTCCGTTTGTGACTCTTTAGTCACTCCGGCCGCTTTTCCGTGTGCCGGATCAGGAAGTCTGTGGCTTTCTCAACCGCATTGCCGGCCGTCAGGAAACTGGTGATGTGGCCTCGCAGGTGCATCAGGTAAAGCTCACTCTCAACGTGATGCTCCGCAAGGCGTGCCCGAAAATCCCGCGCCTGATCCGCAGGCACCAGCATATCCTGGGCGCCATGGAACAGGAAAAACGGAGGCGTGCCGGCGGTAATGTGGGTGATCGGCGAGGCGGCCTCATAAACACCCGGAATGTCCTGCAGATCACCGCCCAGGAACTGACGGATCAGCTTTCCGGACCCGAAGGTTCGCAGGTCGGCTGGCAAGCCACCGGCAACAACAGCCACCGGCCGCGCGTCCGCGCCTCCGTGTGGTTGGTTCAACGGGTGTTGGTTTTCGGCAATCACGGCCAACAAGCTGACCAGGTGAGCGCCGGAAGAAAAGCCAAATGCACTGATCGCATTCCGGTCCAGGTTGTAGGCTCCCGCCCTGGCATGAAGCCAGTTCATGGCTATCTGAAGATCGTGGAGTTGCGCCGGGAAGGTGTGTTCAGGTGCAAACCGATAATCAATGTTCATCACGGCAAAGCCCCGGCCGGCCAGGTGCTCTGCGATCCATGTCATGTCCTTCCGCGAACGCCGTTCCCAACCACCGCCATGCACCAGGAGTACTGCAGGTGCGGGGTCGGGGCTGTCTGGCAGATAAAGATCCGCCTGGAGCTCCTGAGGCCAGTTGTCCGGGGAATAGGTGATGCCAGTTGTGGTGCGAAAGCCGGTATCGGGTACCGACACCGTTTCCGCTGGCGCGTTCAGGTGTGAGGCGCAGGCAGATAGCAAGGTGCTGGCGGCCAATGCCAGCAGGCGGTTGATGTGCATGGACTCTCCGTTCATCCGGGCGGAAACGAAGACTTATACGTCTCGAATATGACCACGGATGCATTGTGCGGTGCTCAGCGCTGTCCTGAAAACGGGACACTGTCCTGGCTTCAGGACAATGTCGCGAGACGGCCCGTAGAGGGCATTTCCGCCCACCTCCCCCTCTGACCACTGTCCGGAAATCCGGAAATAGTGCTTGAGAATTAGAGCAATTCAAAGAAAAAGCAATGAAAATCAACGTCCTGCTGTATTGGCACAGGATACGCATGGCCCCTGTTATGGTACCCGGCTTCGTTCGTGTACGCCGGGTTCTCATGTCTAACAAAAACAACAGGGAACAACCTATGAAAACGCTATTTCAGTACACGCTGATTGGTGCGGTGGCTCTGACGGGTACCGCCTGCAACGACAGCAGCAAGAAACCGTTCAACCAACTCCCGGGATTCATCCAGGGAGAGGTCCATTCCACTCAGTATGATGGCGTCACCGATGATCTTCTGACCGGTGGCCTTGGCGCCAGCGGCCTGGCCAGTGCAACGGCACCGGCCTTTGATGATCCGCTCAACCCCACGCCTGAAGAACTCCGGACGCTGGCCATCTACAACAACTATCGGGCTCTTGTGGACACCGTGCCCGGTGGTGGTTACGGCGAATTCTTTGGTCCCCAGGTCGATAGCAGTGGCGAGGGGCTGATTGCGGGTAATGAATACCTGGCCTACATGACGGTTAATGGCAGTGATGTGCCGGTGACTGTGATGGTCCAGGTGCCGTCCAGTTTCGACCCCGAGCAGGCCTGTATGGTAACGGCGCCCTCGTCCGGTTCCCGCGGCATTTACGGCGCGATCGGCACCGCCGGCGAATGGGGCCTGAAGAAAGGCTGCGCCGTGGTCTACACCGACAAGGGCACGGGAACCGGTTCCCACAACCTGGCCACCAACTCTGCCCAGCGTATCGACGGTACTCTTATCCAGGCGGATGAGCCGGTGCAGTTCCGGGCCGATCTGGATGCCCAGGCGCGGGCTGATTTTGATGCCGCCTGGCCGGACCGTTTCGCCTACAAGCACGCTCACTCCAAGGCCAACCCCGAGGCTGACTGGGGGCGGCATGTACTGCAGTCGATTGAGTTCGGCTTCTATGTGCTGAACGAGGAATTCGGGCAGGAAACCGGTAATGGCCGCAAAGTGATCAAGGTGAAGCCGAAGGATACCCTGGTGATTGCGTCCAGCGTTTCCAACGGTGGTGGGGCTTCGGTCCGTGCCGCTGAGCTTGACGATAAGGGGCTGATCGACGGGGTGGCGGTGTCGGAGCCCAACGTCAATCCGCAGGTGGATACCAGCTTTACCATCCGCCAAGGCAGTGGCCCCGAACTGGCCGAACACAGCCGCAGCCTGCTGGATTACACCACAGCGCTGGCGGTGTATCAGGGTTGCGCGAACATTGCACCGGAAGTGCGTGATGTGGCGCCACTGAACGCCACATTCAACAACTTCACGATTGCGGAGAACATCTGTAACTCACTGGCCAACAAGGGCCTGGTGACAGGCGCTACCACCGACGACCGCGCCTCCGATGCGCTGCGCATCCTGGAAGAGGAAGTGGGTATCCAGCCGGAGCAGAACCTGCTGGCACCGGTTCATTTCGGGCTGGCGGTTGCCCAGAGCATCTCCACCACCTATGCCAACGCCTACGGTCAGGCCGGTGTTGAGGACAGGTTGTGTGATATCAGCCTGGCGGCTACGGGGGCTGGCGGAGCGGTCACGCCGATCACTGCGGCGCAGGAAGCAGCGCTGTTCTCCGCGAGTAACGGTATTCCCCCCAGTGCCGGGGTGAATCTGGTGTACGACGGTGCCGAAGGTCAGCCCACCAATCTGGGTGCCAGTGCATCGCCCAGCACCAGTCAGCAGGATTACGGTCTGGATGCTCTGCTGTGTCTGAGAAGCCTTGCCCTGGGCACCGATGCCGTGACCGGAAGCCCGCTGTCGGGTGATGCCGCGGAATGGTCAGAGCGTATTGCTGATGGCGTTGAGCAAATTCGCGCGTCTGGCAACCTGCGGGGCAAGCCAACGGTCTTTGTGACCGGTCGTGCCGACGCCATCCTGCCCATCAACCACACCTCGCGGCCCTATTTCGGGCTGAACCAGCGGGTTGAGGGCAGCAACAGCAAGCTGAGGTATTACGAGATTCTCAATGCCCACCACCTGGATGTCCTCAACGGCTTCCCGGGGATTGCGGACCGGTATGTGCCGCTGCATCACTACTTCTTCCAGGCCCTGGATCTGGTGTGGGCGAACCTTGCCGACAAGCAGGCCTTGCCGCCCAGTCAGGTGGTCAGAACGGTACCGCGTGGCGATATGGCCACCCCTCTGTCTGAGGCTAACCTGACCCCGATCGATCCTGCCCCGGATGCCGGCGACCGCATCGTGTTCGCTGACGATCAGGTGCAGATACCAGACTGACACCCCTGTCGGCCGGCCCGGTCAGATTCCGGGCCGGCATTGTTTGCCCCTATTCCGGGGGCGCCATATACTTCCGTCTCTGCACCCGGCTCGCCGGGTGCTCTGGATATTGCCATGAATAACATCCAACCCGGTGGTACAGGGTACATGACAGAGCTGTTTACCGAGAATAACAAGAGTGGCCTGACCAGGGATCTGATCGAAGCGCTGTTTCCCATGTTTGAGGAAGCCAGCGCCGGCGCGATTGCGGTTGACCACCAAAGCCGTATTACCTGGATCAACAACAGTTATGCCCATCTGCTTGGGTTGGAAGACCCCAAGGCGGTCATCGGTAAACCTGTCCGCCAGGTGATCCCCCAGAGCCGCATGCCGGAAGTGGTGGAAACCGGAAAACCCTTGCTGCTCGATATCATGGAGCACAGCAAGCAACAACTGGTGGTGACCCGGCTGCCGTTTTATGATGACGAAGGGCGCATCATGGGGGCGGTGGCGTTTGTGCTGTATGACGACCTGCAACCGCTGACGCCGTTGGTGGCCAAGTACCGTCGCCTGCATCAGGACCTGGCGGCTGCTCGTAAGGCGCTGGCCAAGAAGGCGCGTGGCACTCGCTACAACCTCGCCGACTTTGTGGGTGCCAGCCCCGCAGCACTGGAGGTCAAGCGCCGGGCCCGGTTGGCGGCCGGCCGTGACATGCCGGTGCTGCTGCTGGGTGAAACCGGCACCGGCAAGGAGGTGCTGGCGCAGGCCATTCATTCCGTTTCTACCCGTGCCGACAAGCCTTTTGTGGGCGTGAACGTGGCTGCGATTCCAGACAACCTGCTGGAAGCTGAATTTTTCGGCGTGGCACCCGGAGCCTACACCGGGGCTGATCGCCGCACCCGGGAAGGCAAGTTCCAGCTCGCCAACGGCGGCACCCTGTTTCTGGATGAAGTCGGGGATATGCCACTGCCGTTGCAGGCAAAACTGCTGCGGGCGTTGCAGGAAGGTGAGATTGAGCCTCTGGGCTCCAACAAGGTGGCCTCGGTGGATGTGCGGGTCATTGCCGCGACCAGTCGCAACCTGGAGGCGATGATTGCCGAAGGTGAGTTCCGGTCGGACCTGTATTACCGGCTGAACGTGCTGGAAATCCCTATTCCTCCGTTGCGGGACCGCCTGGCCGATCTGGGCGTGTTGTGTGAGGCCCTGCTGGGTGAAATCTGCGACGGTCTGGAGATGCGGGGTGAAATCACCGACGCTGGTGTGGCAGCTTTGGGCGGTTACGACTGGCCCGGTAATATCCGTGAGCTGCGCAATGTGCTGGAGCGGGCCCTGACCATGGGTGAAGACGGTGGTCTGCTGGACGCCGATGCCATTTTCAAGGTGTTGCCCCGCAGTGGCAACCGGCCAGCCTCATCGCTGGTGCCACAGCCGGTGCGTCCACTGGCTAAAACCCTGGCCGATGCCGAAGCCCAGGCAATTGAAGAAGCACTGGTCGCCAGTCGTGGCAATCGTACCCGGGCAGCCAAACTGCTGGGTATTTCGCGTTCGGTGCTTTACGAAAAACTCGCCAAGATGTCCTGAAATCAGGACGCCTGTCCTGTTATCCGTACAAACCCCTACGACGGATGTCTATATGCGTCCGGTTTTCCGGACTGTCTGTCATGTGCGATGTCTTTCCTCGTTTTTATCTGTTTGATAAATAACAAAATATTGTGATTGGCACAGTGCCTGCTATATCCCGGATGCAGGACGTCAGAACAACGCAGAAAACAAGACTGGCGCTATCGTTGGACCCAAAACACATCTTGTCTGTCTCGTTTCCTGCGATGTCTGACTACACTCAGATAAGGCCCGTCGGGAACGTTCCTGTTTGGCCGAATACAACAACAATGCTAGGAGACTTGCCAATGAAACTCTTCAAGGCACTTACCGGTATCGCCGGTGCGATCGCCCTGACTACCGGATCGGCGTTCGCAGATGACCTGCGCTGGAAAATGCCGGTCGCCTTCGCTACTAACCTGCCTGGCCTGGGGTCACCTGCCGCCTGGGTCGCTGAAAACCTCAATACCGCTTCCGATGGCAGCATCCAGGTTCGTGTTTACGAGCCCGGCAAGCTGGTTCCCCCGTTTGATATTCTGCAGTCGGTTTCCGATGGCAAGGTATCCGCCGGCTACACCTGGATTGGTTACGACCAGGGCAAGGTGCCAGCGATTCCCTTGTTTGCCGCCGTTCCGTTCGGCATGAAGCCACCTGCCTATATCGGCTGGTATTACTTCGGCGGTGGGCATGAAATGCTGCAGGAAACCTATGCCAATAAAGGCTTCGATGTACACGCACAACTGTGCGGCATCATTGGGCCTGAAACAGCGGGTTGGTACTCCGACCCCATCGAAACCCTGGAAGACTACAAAGGCCTGAAGATCCGCTTCGCCGGTCTGGGTGGCAAGGTTCTGGAGAAGCTTGGCGCGTCCGTCACCATGATGCCCGGCGGCGAGCTTTACCAGGCACTGGAGAAAGGCACCATTGATGCCACCGAATTCTCCATGCCCGCCATCGACCAGATTCTCGGCTTCAATCAGGTGGTCAAGTACAACCTGTTCCCGGGTTGGCACCAGCAGTTCACGGCTCAGTATATGCTGATCAACAAGGATGAGTGGGCTCGTGCGACTGACGCCCAGAAGGCGCTGGTTGAGGCTTCTTGCACCGCGGCGACCACGCGTGGTCTCGCAGAAGGCGAGTACAAGAACGGCAAGGTTCTGGCCGAGTTCCAGGACAAGGGCGTTCAGGCCGACCAGATCCCCCGCGACGTTCTGCTCAAGCTGAAGGAAGTAACTCAGGAAGTGCTTGAGGAAGAAGCCTCCAAGGATGCCGACTTCAAGCGCGTCTATGAAAGCCAGCAGGAGTTCATGGAATCGTACAAGGTGTGGGACACCCGCGCTTATGTTCCGGCGGATCTGTAAGGTCCGGGGCCGACCCCGAGATGCCGGCCAGAGCGTCGGTATTCTCTGATCAAGTCTGGATGGCCCTTCGGGGCCATCCTTGTTTCACAATCGGCTTTCTGAGTGAGGAACTGTTGTATGACGGTGTCTGGTAAAGGCTCACCGCAGAACGTGCGGCCATCGGTGTCTGGCACCGACGAATTTTTACATCACCATACCGAGCTGCCGACAACCCGCGTCAGTCAATGGATGGACCGCGTGATTTCGGCAATCGGCAAGGGTGCTTCGTGGCTCTGGGTGGTGGTCACTGGCGTTATTATCTGGGCTGTCGTTGGCCGTTATGCGTTCGGTCAGGGTTCGGTCACGCTCGAAGAGGTCCAGTGGCACCTGGCGGGCATCGGCTGGTTGCTGGGGCTGGGCTACACCCTGGTGGTGGATGACCACGTTCGGGTAGACGTTCTCCATGAGCGGCTGTCTCTGCGAGGTCAGGGCTGGGTTGAACTGCTTGGCCTGCTGTTCCTGCTGATGCCCTTCCTGGGGCTGGCGATTTACGAGATGGTTCCCTACGCCTTCAGTTCCTGGCAACAGGGCGAAACCAGTCAGGCACCGGCCGGGCTGCCACATCGTTGGTTCCTGAAAGCCGTCCTGGCGCTGTCATTTATCCTTATCGCCTTGGCCGCACTGTCGCGCCTGCTGAAAGTGACGGCATTGCTGTTCGGTTTTCCAAAGCCAGTCCGGGTCGAGTCCGGGAATAACAAGAAAGAGGATGCGTCCTGATGGAGCTTGAAACCCTGTTTGTAATCGGCATGTTCCTGACGTTCGGGGCATTGTTGATGACCGGTTATCCGGTGGCCTGGGTGCTGGGTGGCACGGCCGTCATCTGGACGGTGGTCGGTGTTGTTGCGGTAGAGAATTTTGGTGCCAACCTCTGGTTTGATTACCCCTCATCAATGGGCCTCGTGCCAGAACGAATCTGGAGCATCGTTAACAGCGAGACCCTGGTGGCGCTGCCCATGTTCATCTTCATGGGCATCATGCTGGATCAGTCCGGCGTTGCCGAACGATTGATGAACAGCATGGTAAAACTGTTTGGTGCCGTGCGTGGCGGTTATGCCGTGACGGTGATTGTGATCGGCGTACTATTGGCCGCAACCACCGGCATTATCGGTGCGTCGGTGGTGCTTCTGGGTATGTTGTCCCTGCCGGTGATGATGGAGAACAAATACGACAAGGGATTTGCCGTTGGTACCGCCTGTGCCACCGGCACTCTGGGTATCCTGATTCCACCGTCCATCATGCTGGTGCTGATGGCGGATCGACTGGCGGTCCCGGAAGCCTCTGTGGGCGATCTGTTTATGGGCGCGTTTCTGCCCGGTCTGCTGCTGGGTGCCATGTACGTTGGCTATGCGATGATTCGTCCGATGTTGCAGCCGAATATTGCTCCGGTGCCCGAGGGTACGGAGAAAGTGTCCTGGAGTATTGTCTGGGAAGTTGCCAAGGCGGTTTTGCCCACGGCGGCGCTGATTCTCGGTGTCCTGGGCTCTATTTTCGCTGGCATCGCCACTCCCACCGAAGCCTCTGGTGTTGGTGCTCTGGGTGCGTTGCTACTGGCTCTGATGTCCCGACGACTGACGCTGAAAGTGCTGAATGCGTCGTTGCAGCAAACCACCCGCACGGCCGCTTTCATCTTCGCAATTTTCCTAGGCGCAACGGCGTTTTCCGTGGTGCTGCGGGGCCTTGGCGGTGATGCTGTTATCGAAGAGGCCCTGCTCGGCCTGCCGTTCGGTCCCTATGGCGTGGTTCTGACCATTCTGTTCGGGGTGTTCCTGCTGGGATTCTTCCTCGACTGGGTTGAGATCACCCTGATCATCCTGCCGTTGGTGGCACCGGTGGTTCAGCAACTGGGCTTTGATCTGGTGTGGTTCACCATCCTCTTCGCCATGTGCCTGCAGACGTCGTTCCTGACGCCACCTGTCGGCTTTGCACTGTTCTACATCAAGGGTGTGGCGCCGCCGGAAATCAAGGTGACCGACATCTACAAGGGCGTCATACCCTTCATCATTATTCAGCTGGTGGCTCTGGCGATTGTCTTCCTGGTGCCCGAAATCGCGACCTGGCTGCCTAGCGTGGCTTACGACTAAGGAGAGAGAAACATGCGTCTAGAAAACCGGATAGCCCTGATCACCGGGGCAGGGCGCGGAATTGGCCGGGCCATAGCCGAACAATATGGCCGTGAGGGCGCCCGGGTGGCCGTGGCCGACCTCACCCTGGAAAGCGCCCAGGACGCCGTTGATGCCATTGAAAAGGCAGGGGGCACCGCCATGGCCCTGGCCATGGACGTTACGGATGAGAAGGCGGTTGACCAAGGCGTGGCCGCCATCGTGGAAAAATGGGGTGGCCTCGACGTGGCCCTGGCCAACGCCGGTATCCAGCATATCGACCCATTGCATAAACTGGCCTTTGCCGACTGGCGTAAAGTGATGAATGTTCATCTGGACGGGGCGTTTCTGGTAACGCGAGCAGCCCTCAAACAGATGTACGCCAGTGGGGGCGGGACCATGTTGTATATGGGGTCTGTCCACTCCCTGGAAGCGTCTCCCCTCAAGGCGCCCTACGTGGCGGCGAAGCACGGCATGCTGGGCCTGTGCCGGGCGGTGGCGAAAGAGGGGGCCGAGCATGGTGTGAGTAGTAACATCATCTGCCCTGGTTTTGTCAGAACGCCGTTGGTGGACAAGCAGATCCCGGAGCAGGCCAAGGAGCTGGGCATTTCCGAAGAAGAGGTCATCAGTAAGGTTATGCTGAAGAATACCGTCGATGGCAAATTCACCACCCTGGAAGACGTCGCCGAGCTGGCAGTGCACCTGGCGGCCTTCCCCTCGGCGGCACTGACTGGCCAATCCATTGTGGTCAGTCACGGCTGGCATATGCAGTAAGCAACAGGAGAGACGGATGAGCAACACAGAACAATCACCAGTGGTCTGGTCTCCTTCGCAGGACACACTGAAACACTGCCAGATGGGCCAGTTCCAGGGTTGGCTGGAGCAACAGGGTTTCGGCCCGTTTGCCGATTACCACGCCCTCCACCGGTGGTCCATTGAGAACCTAGAGACCTTCTGGCAAAAGGTATGGGACTACTGTGGCCTGGTATGCGACACGCCAGCCGATGCGGTTCTGGGCAAACGTGATATGCCCGGCGCGGAGTGGTTCCCCGGTATGAAACTCAACTTTGCGGCCAACCTGCTGCGGTTGGCGGAAGGCGACCACGCCGAGCGCGAAGCGGTTGTGGCCTACTGCGAAACCCGCCCGGTACTGCGTCGCACCTACGCTGAATTGAAAGCGGACACCGGTGCCCTGGAAGCCTTCCTGCGCAACAAAGGGATTCGACAGGGTGACCGCGTGGCCGGTGTGGTCACCAATGGTTATGAGGCCCTTGTGGGTATGTTGGCGGCCACCAGCCTGGGCGCCGTCTGGAGTTCCGCGTCACCGGATTTCGGCGTGGGCGCCATCCTTGATCGCTTCGGCCAGATTGAGCCGGCAGCGCTGATCGTGGTCAACGGCTACGGCTATGGCGGCAAGGTCTTCAACCGCCAGGATGACTTCGCCGGCCTGATTGACGGCCTGCCCAGCCTGCGCTGCGTTGTCAGCATCGAACAGCTGCCAGGCGAGCCCGCCGTCGCTGGCGACAAGGTTACCCACTGGGACGAGGCCCTTGCCGAGGGACAGGGCCAGGCGCCCTCCTTCACACCGTTGCCACCGGAGCACCCGGTGTACATTCTCTATTCCTCCGGCACCACCGGCAAACCCAAGTGCATCGTGCATGGCAACGCTGGCCTGCTGGTCAACCACGCCAAAGAACTGATGCTCCATGGCGATGTCGGCCCCGACGACCGCTTCCTGTACTTCACCACCTGCGGCTGGATGATGTGGAACTGGCAGGCGTCTGCCCTGCTGACTGGCGCGGCCGTCATCACGGTCGACGGCTCACCTGGCTACCCGGACCTGAACTATCTATGGCAGGTGGTGGCCGACGAGAAAGTCACCCATTACGGCACCAGCGCACGGTTCATCGCCGGCTGTCGCAAGGCTGAACTGGCCCCGGCGAAAAACCTGGACCTGACGGCCTTGAGAGTCGTCTTCTCCACTGGCTCGCCCCTGTTGCCGGAAGACTATGACTGGATCTACAGCGACGGCGCCCCCAACGTATTGCTCGGCTCCATCGCCGGCGGCACCGACATCTGCGGCTGCTTTGTGGGTTCCACTCCGCTGTTGTCGGTCCGCCGTGGCGAAATCCAGTGCCGCCTCCTCGGTGTTGACGCCGTGGCCTACGGCGACGACGGCCAGCCCGTCAGTGGCGGCCGAGGCGAACTCGTCTGCCGGCAGCCGCTGCCTTCCATGCCCGTCGCCTTCTGGGACGACCCCGGCAACGAGCGCTATAAAGACGCCTACTTCAACACCTTCCCGGATGTCTGGGCCCACGGCGACTTCATCGAATTCACCGAACACGGCGGCGCCGTCATCTACGGCCGTTCAGATGCCACCCTTAACCCGGGCGGTGTGAGAATCGGTACCGCTGAGATCTACCGCCAGGTGGAAACCGTGGCGGAAGTCAAAGACAGCCTGGTTGTTGGTCGTCAGATCGAAGGTGACGTGGAAGTGGTCTTGCTGGTGGTCCCGGCAGAGGGCCAGGCCCTCACCGACGACCTTCAGAAAAACCTCAAAACCCGCATCCGCCAGGGCGCAAGCCCGCGCCACGTACCGAAACACATCATCCAGGTGCCGGATATTCCCTACACGCGCAGCGGTAAGAAAGTGGAGCTGGCGGTGGCACGCCTGATCAACGGTTCCAACAAAGCCGACAACCGTGATGCTCTTGGCAATCCGGAGGCGTTGGACCGGATTCGGGAATGCCTCGACGAGGCGGGGTTGTTGCCGAAGGGGTGAGTTAGCTCGTCGGTCGTATAGAGCGTAGCGAAATGCGACGGGGGCTGATGTTTGAGCCTTGTTGTTGGATTACGGCTTCGCCTAATCCGACCTACGGTGGCTGCTGTAACCGGCGGGCATGCATGAAATTTGCCGAGCGCTGGGGGTAGGGGCAACCAAAACTGTGCGGAGCCATGGATGGCGGAGCCCAAGCGCCACAGGGATGTGCTTGAGCGTGTTTTGGTTGCCCCTACCCCCAGCGCGATACTCCCAAACCTAAATGTCCGAAAGTTTCGTAAATTCCTGCCTTTTCATCACCCTGTAACGGCTTTTAGCGAACTTTTAGTCGGTTCTTATACTAAGATCGTAACCAGAATTGGCAAAAAAATGCTATCTTAGTAGGTCTATCAAAAGTTCCCGAATCAGTCATCGCTCAAGCCAGACGTTCACAAGACGGCTGACCCTGCGGTGACCGTCCTGAACTCACCCATCAGCCTGAGGACGAAAATGACATCATCCAAAGCCAAGATCATTTACACACTGACCGATGAGGCCCCCGCCCTCGCGACACGGTCACTTCTTCCCATCCTCGAAACTTACGCCAAGCCCGCAGGCATCGAGTTCGGCACCAGCGACATCTCGCTTGCTGCCCGTATTCTCGCGCTCTTCCCTGATTACCTGGAAGAAAAGCAACAAGTTCCGGACGACCTCAAAGAGCTGGGTGACTACACCAAGGACCCGGAAGCCAACATCATCAAGCTTCCCAACATCAGTGCCTCAATTCCCCAGCTGCGGGCTGCCATCAAGGAGCTCAATGACCAGGGTTACAACGTTCCCGAGTACAAGGAACACCCTGAGTCTGACGAAGAGAAAGAAATCCATGCCCGCTACTCCAAAGTACTGGGCAGCGCTGTAAACCCGGTGCTGCGTGAAGGTAACTCCGACCGTCGTGCCCCCACAGCAGTCAAGGCCTTTGCCCGCAAACACCCCCACACCATGGGCGAGTGGAGCCCGGCGTCACGCACCCACGTGGCCCACATGCGCGGCGGTGATTTCTACTCCAACGAACAGTCTCTGACACTGGACAAGGCCACCAACGCCCGTATCGTTTTTGAGAACGCCAAGGGTAAGCAGACCGTTCTCAAGAGTGAACTGGCACTGCAGGAAGGCGAAGTGCTGGACGGCATGTTCATGAGCTGTAAAGCACTTCGCAAGTTCTTCGATGATTGCATCGAAGACTGCGAGAAGACCGGCGTGATGTTCTCCCTGCACGTCAAAGCCACGATGATGAAGATCTCCCACCCGATCGTCTTCGGTCACGCGGTAAAGATCTTCTACAAGGAACTGTTCGACAAGTACGGTGAACTGTTCGACGAGCTGGGCGTGAACCCCAACAACGGTCTTTCCAGTGTGACGGACAAAATCAAGCAACTGCCGGAGTCCAAGCAGGAGCAGATTCTGGAAGACCTGCACGCCTGCTATGAGCATCGTCCGGAAATTGCCATGGTAGATTCCGTCAAGGGCATCACCAACCTGCACGTACCCAGCGACGTCATTGTTGATGCCTCCATGCCGGCGATGATCCGTAACTCCGGCAAGATGTGGGCCCGGGACAACAAGCTCAAGGACACCAAAGCGGTGATGCCTGAGAGCACCTACGCCACCATCTACCAGGAAGTGATCAACTTCTGTAAGACCCACGGCGCGTTTGATCCCACCACCATGGGCACGGTGCCGAACGTTGGCCTGATGGCGCAGAAGGCTGAAGAGTACGGCTCCCACGACAAGACCTTTGAAATCAAGGAAGACGGCATCGTTCGTGTCATCGCTGAAGACGGCGCCGTGCTGACCGAGCACAAGGTCGAGAAGGGCGACATCTGGCGCGCCTGCCAGACCAAGGACCTGCCAATCCGCGATTGGGTCAAGTTGGCGGTTAACCGCGCCCGCGCTACCGGCATGCCAGCCCTGTTCTGGCTCGACGATGAGCGCCCGCACGACGCCGAGCTGATCAAGAAAGTGGAAATGTACCTCAAGGAACATGATACCGACGGCCTGGACATCCTCATCAAGTCGCCCGTACGTGCCATTCGCTGGACCATGGAGCGACTGATTCGTGGTCTGGATACTATCTCCGTCACTGGTAACGTCCTGCGCGACTACCTTACCGACCTGTTCCCGATCCTGGAGCTGGGCACCAGTGCCAAGATGCTGTCCATCGTGCCCCTGCTCAACGGCGGTGGCCTTTACGAGACCGGTGCTGGCGGTTCCGCGCCGAAGCACGTTCAGCAACTGCTGCAGGAAAATCACCTGCGCTGGGACTCGCTGGGCGAGTTCCTGGCCACGGCTGTTTCCCTGGAAGAACTGGGTGAAAAGCAGAACAACGAGCGGGCGCGCCTGCTGGGCCTGACCCTGGACAAAGCCACTGAACGCCTGCTGGAGAACAACCAGTCGCCGTCGCGCAACACCGGTGAGCTGGACAACCGCGGCAGCCACTTCCACCTCGCCCGTTACTGGGCGGAGGAACTGGCCAACCAGGATGACGACAAGGATCTGAAGGACTTCTTCGCCAAGCTGTCGAAGCAACTGGAAGACAACAAGGACAAGATCCTGGAAGAAATGAGTGTGATCCAGGGCCATCCGGCCGATATCGGTGGTTACTATCACCCACCGGCCGAGAAAGTCTGCAAGATCATGCAGCCCAGCGAGACCTTCAACCGCATTCTTGAAGAGGCTCGCGCTCAGGTGAAGTAAGCTTATAAAGCCTGGCAAAACCCGGACGGTGGAAACACCCTCCGGGTTTTTTTATGCCTCATCAATTGCAATATTCCCTCGACGGCAGCGCCGTCTGTGACTATTTTCAGGGTGTAATGCCTTCGATTTTGGCCCGAGGTGTTCACACCGACAGGGAAGCAGCCGGAACCCGGGGAAAGACTTAAATGGAGAAGATTCAAGGGCGCCATACGCCACTGCGGCGATCACTATGGATTGTCGGTATCTATCTGCTGGTAGGATGGTTGTGGATTACGTTTTCAGATTATCTGGTACAGCAGTGGTTTCCCGACCCAGAGACGCTGAGCCGGGTCCAGACCTACAAAGGAGCGTTCTTCGTCCTTGTGACTGCGCTCGTGCTTTTCCTGTCGTTGATCCGTCAATTCGTGAGTGATCGAACATTGCTGTCTCTGAACGTCCGTCAGCAGGAAGAGATTCGCGAATTGAACCAGTTCCGCGAAAGCGTGATTGAGCGTGCTAATGTATGGATCAATGTGTTGGATCCGGAGGGTCGGGTCGTACTCTGGAACAAGGCTGCTGAAGATATCAGCGGTTATCCTAGAGAAGAGGTCATGGATTCGGATGCAATATGGCAATGGTTGTACCCGGAAGAGGAGAACCGGGTGCGAATTCGCGAAAGGGCCAATGAGATCCTACGTGACGAAGGCGAGGTGGTGGGTTATGAAACCTGGATTACCACTCGCAACGGCCGCGAGCGTCAGCTCTCGTGGAACTCACGCAGCCTTCGGAACGATGCCGGGGAGATCACCGGCTCCATTGCTATCGGCCAGGACATAACCGATATCCGCGAAGCGGAGAACACCCTTCGATGGCGTGAACGCCAGCTATCCACAATCATGGACAACCTGCCCGGAATGGCCTACCGCTGCCGGTACGATGAGTTCTGGACCATGCTGTCCGTATCCAACGGTTGTCTTGAGTTGACCGGTTATGAGCCACACGAGCTGGTGAACAACAGCCTGGTCAGCTATGCAAAACTCATCGACGAAGCCTGCAATGAAACCATCCTGCGAACGGTAGAATCCGCCATCGGTAACGCCGAGCCATTTTCCATTGAATACCCGATAACCCGTAAGGATGGCCGGAAAATATGGGTATGGGAGCGTGGACGGGGCGTCGAAGGTGAGGGCGAACTGGTACTCGAGGGGATTATTCTCGATATCTCGGATCGTAAGGAGCTGGAGGAAGAACTGTCGGAACTGGCAACCCGTGACTCGCTGACCGGGGTGCTGAACCGGCGGGAGATGACCCGCATATTGGAAGAGGAAATCGCCCGCGCCAAACGTTACGACCGTGAGTTGGCCCTGTTGTGGATCGACTTTGACCACTTCAAAGCTATCAATGATGACCATGGGCACGCTGCCGGCGATTCCGTGCTGAAGGCGGCTAGCGCATTGCTGGCAGGGAGCGTGCGGAGTGTCGATAGCGTCGGTCGGTTTGGCGGCGAAGAGTTTGTTATTCTGCTGCCGGAAATGGACCGTCGCGAGGCGCTGGAAACTGCAGAACGACTGCGCGGACTGGTGAGTGATACCCCACAGCCTCTGGGGAACGGCAACACAGTCGCAATGACCGTCAGTATCGGCGTTTCCGTATTTCCCGACCATGGTGAAAGCGCCGATACCCTGTGCGCGGCGGCCGACAGGGCCATGTATCAGGCCAAGGCCGATGGCCGCAATCAGGTGGTACTGGCACCCTTGACCGAGGAAGCCCATAATCCCTGAAGACGATGTGCTGGATGAGTTGACGCAGCCAGGCCCGCTATCCGGCCAATGTGCCGGGTGATATCCAGCGTCAGGATGTGCGAAAAGACAGTCTCCGGAATCAAAGGTCAAGCGATGAACCGAATTGCCCGCCGTGCGCTCCACACCTCCGCCGTTCCCACTGACCTGGCGTCAGTAACCCACCGCGATGAGGCTGGCGAGAAACCGGAGCTGGCCGGAGTGAGCCCCGAGGTTGTCGAGGCCATCTGGCACAGCGTTGAGCGGTTGTACCGAACCGGAGTGCATCCGGGCATACAGCTGTCGGTCAGGCACCGGGGCGAACAGATCCTGCATCGAGCCATCGGCCATGCCAGTGGCAACGGGCCCCATGACGCCGTGGACGCGCTGAAGGTGCCGATGACCACCGAGACACCCATTTGCTATTTCTCCGCCTCCAAGGCAGTCACGGCCCTGCTAATCCACATCCTGGCGGAACAGGGACTGGTCAATCTGATGGACCCGGTGTCGTATTACTGCCCGGAGTTTGCGGGGGGTGGTAAGCGCACCATTACCATTCACCAGGTGTTGTCCCACCGTGGCGGCATTCCGGCGATTCCCCGGGAAACCCCCATTGATGTGCTCTGGGACAGGGACGAAATCTGGCGCCTGCTGTGTGAAGCGAAGCCGGTGGAGGTGGATGGTGCCAAAGTGGCGTACCACGCCATCACCGGGGGCTTTGTGTTGCAGCGGGTACTGGAGAAAGTGACCGGCGATACCATTGAGGCGTATATCGACCGACACCTCCGCAAGCCCATGGGTATGAAGTGGTTTACCTATGGGATTGCACCCGCAGACGTGGATAAGCTGGCCGGCAACTATGCCACCGGCCCAACGCCGCGCTTTCCGGTATCCTGGATTGTGAACCGGGCGCTGGGAGGCGATATACGCACCGTGGAACGAGTCTCCAATGATCCCCGCTTCCAGGAGGCGGTTATCCCTGCAGGCAACCTGTGTGGCACCGCCGAGGAAATGGGGCGTTTCTTTCAGATGATGCTCAATGGCGGGGTCTGGAATGGCAAACGTATTTGCGGCGAGATGACCGTGAGGCGCTCCATCCAACAGTTTGGCTCGCTACAGATTGACCGCACGATGATGATCCCCATGCGCTTCAGTGCGGGCATGATGCTTGGAGGCAACCCCGTGGGGCTTTGGGGCCAGCAAAGCAGGCATGCCTTTGGTCACATTGGTCTGATCAACAAGCTGTGCTGGGCCGATGCAGCCCGGGACATTTCCGTCAGCCTGCTCAACACCGGCATCCCCATTGTTGGCCACCATCTGCCGGCGCTGGCGCGGTTTGTCTACACAGTGTGCGACCGTTTTCCGTTGATACCGGAAAACCGCAGGCCCCTGGTGGCGGCCTGACCCCTTAAAGGGTCGCCAGCTGTTCCTCCAGTATCCCCAGCACTGACGACAGGATATCCCGGAAGTCGGTGAGTGTCTGGGTTCGCTGGATCACATCCTCCCGACTTTCATCCAGCCGCTCCAGCTTGGGGACCACCCGCCGGATTCCCTCAGTGATAACTTCGTAGGGGTAATGGTGGTCCATGATGCTGAGTTTGTTGATCTCAGCCACTTCCTGACTGAAGATGCTGATGATGTCGTAAAGCATGTCCTTGTGCTGAATGGAGCTCGCCTCCCAGTACGCATCGTCAAGCAGCTCCAGCAGGGAAAGGTATTCCCTTAGTGTGTCGGCAACGGATGTCTGGTTCATAAGCGGTCTTCCTGGCCGGGATGGAATGGGGCTGTTACGGCAAATGGCTGCGCATATATGGTGATCTGAAGGGAACTATAGCAGGGGTTTGTTCGTGTAGTTTGGGTAGCAGCGTCGTATTCGCTGCAAAAAATATGAAACTCTATTCATTTTTATTGAGTTTTGTCCGACAGTTGTGCAGAATTACGCCAAATCATACAACGTGGACAAAGCCTGCTACAGTATGTACTGAGGCTTTGGAAAAGCCCGACGAAACAGAAGGATAAAAGGACTTCCAGCCCGGCCAAAAAGAGCCACTAAAACATGGGCGGAATCATCGGTTTCGGCGTATTGATCATTGGATACTCAGTGGAAGAGGACGATCATGGATAAACACACGCAGCCACAGCCTGGGCCGGAACAGCCGCGCCCGGTCAAGCTTGACCATCACGACAGTGTTCGGTCCCACGTCTGCCAGCAGGTCAGTACCGAAGTGGCACGCCTTGAGCGCCGTATTGAAACCCTCCGACTGACCAAAGCCCCTCATGCCGCCATCATGATCTCGACCTACGAGCGCATGATCGACCGCAAGAAGGGGTTCCTCAAGAACTGGGATATGCAGGGCAATACCGGTTACTGACGCTCATCGATAGTCACGGACTGGTAGAAAATGGCCTCGCTGCCGTTCTGCTGGTTTCCGCAATGTGCCGGATTGGGAGAGGTTTCCCCGGTTTCGTCATCCTCGATGGTAGGGTCTTCGCCACTGGATGTAAAAACGCGCACTTCTGCAGCCTCATAGTCCACTCTGACCCGAATGCAGTCCGGTTCCTGGCCGTCAACGGTAATGCCGGATGTGTCCAGGAATGTCAGCATGTCTGATTTGTTTCTGATGAACTCCTGAAACAGTTCCCCGTGGCCCAGTGAGCGACCGGTAAAACTCAGCGACGCAAACTCTGGCCGGTTGTAACCGCTCACCGAGAAGCTTTCATTTGCAAAGCGGCCACTCCAGAACGCACTGGCAATCTCTGACGGTGAACTGTCATTCTGATCGGGCGCCCTGGCGATAAACTGAAAGGACCGGAAAATCTTGTTCAGTTGCGGGTTGCTGGTCCAGTCCAGTAGCGGATAGACCCAGATCTGGTCAGGTTCAGGCTCGGTTCCATTGTTGCCACCGGTTTCGGTAAAGTGGATCTGCGCGTTCTTGTCCGGTGTGTTGTAGGTAGCGGGGTCACCGCTGTTCATGCTGTCCCGCATCAGTCGGCGGCCCCGGTTGAATGAGTCCACCTGGTTCGATGAAATGACATGTTGCAGGAAGTCCATCGGATTGCGGGCACTGGTGTAGCGGGTACCATCGTTGCTTGGCGTCAGGCCCATCAGCGTATTAAGACGCTCACGCAGCTGTGTTGCTATTCCCTCGTCGTCCTCCCCGTCAGCGGGCTCAACGCCCCGGTAAAAATCGTAGAATATGGTTTGGGGCAGTACGGGGGGCAGCCCATCTTCATTCTGGATATCAAAGCTTTCGAACGTCAACGCCACGCTGGTTGCCGGGTTGATGAAATTACTGTCTGAAGAATCATCTGGCCCACAGCCGGCCAATGTCAGGGCAAACAGGGGAACGGTGGCGAAAATGCAGGAATGTCTCATTTCAAGTGACCCTGAGATGCGTCGTTGTCGGTAAAACGCTAAAGTGTTTAGCCAGGGTGCCGCTGAATTCATTCGGCACCTGCGTGACTGCTGACAATAAACCATAAAAAAGGCATCTGCCCTCGCGGAGATCACATTTTGCAGCAATGGGAATGCCACGCCCGATGGTTCCGTTTCATCGCGCTTGCGGTTCTGGCTATTATTATTCCGGCCTCCGCCGCGGCGCAGGAGCGATGCCAGGATGGCGAGATTGTTCTGAACAGCGCCACCAGCAGTGTGCGTGATCTGGGTAGTTGTATCTGGTACCTGGAGGACCCGGAACACGCCGTCGATTTCAACGATATACTGAGTGGCGATACCGCGCCTTTCACCCGTCACGAAGGCGGTGTGCTGAACTTTGGCTACACGGAATCTGCATACTGGGCCAGATTTGATGTCGAGGTAGGAGCTGGCGCAGCACTGACAGACTGGATACTGGAGCTCGCCCTGCCATTGGTGGATGAGGTGGTGCTCTATCTGGTCCAGGATGGTGAGCTGATAGAGCAGCGCCGTGCTGGCTACGAGGGCGACTGGTCCGGGCGTGACCTGGCCGTACCCAACCCCACGTTCCGTTTGTCACTGGAACCGGGAAGCTCAACCCGCATTTATTTGCGCATCACCAATACCAACACTTTCCGCCTTCCGATCACCCTGTGGCACCCCGATGCTTATATTGAGAAGGTGTCGGTCGATGAAGCCGTGCGGGGCATTCTGCTAGGCAGCATCCTGGCCATTCTCGCCTACAATCTGTTTGTTGCCGTGTCGGTTCGCGAGCGCAGCAATATCTACTACGTGATGTATCTGGTATCAGCCACGGTATTCATCGCCACCGAGCAGGTGCACGGTATCCAGCTACTGGAGAATCGTCCTGCGCTGTTGCACAAGGAATACCTCCATTACCAGATCATCAATACCTGGTTCTGGGGCCTGTTGATGGCCCGGTCCCTGTTGGAAACCCGGGAGCGGTCGGCGGACCTGGACAAGGTGATCCAGCTTTGCCTGTACGCCATTGTGGCGACCTTTGTGCTATCCCTGTTCCTGCCCTATCACACGGCGATGGAATGGATCGTGTTGGCGTCGATCCTGCTCAGCATCATCCTGATTGTGGTTAGTTACCTGTCCTGGCGCTATTACAACCCGGCTGCGCGCTCCTACTTTTTTGCCTGGACCCTGGCGCTGGTGGGTTTCGGTATCTATGGTCTGACCGTGATGGGCTACCTGCCGTTGAACATGTTCACTTCCTACGCCCCGCAGTTCGGCCTGACGGCCCAGATTATCCTGTTTTCCTTTGCCCTGGCTGACCGGATAAAACAGGTGCAGGGCGAAGCCCTGGGTTGGAGCCAGCGGGCTCTGGCCAACCTGCGTCGATACCAGTCGCTGTTCGACAACGCCATAGAGGGCGTGTTCCAGATGTCGCTGGGCCGGCGTTTCGTCACCGCCAACCCCGCCATGGCAAGGTTGATGGGCTACACCAGCAGCCGGGAGCTGCTGGATCTTGACCCGGACGTCCTGGAAACCTGTTTTGCGGATGAGAGAGTGCGCCGCTGGGTGATTGGGCAGTTGGAATCCCGGGGCACCGTCAAGGGTATCGAAGCACGCTATTACACCCGTTCCGGTGAAGAGCGCTGGGCCACCATTTCGTTACATACCGTGTATACCCCCGATGGCGATCCCGCCCATCTTGAGGGCACCTGCATTGACGCCACCGAGCGCCATCAGCGCCAGCGTATCGAGCGGGAGAGGGAGCAGGAACGTCTGGAAAAAGAACTGGCCCGCAATTCGGCCGAAGCAAAAAGCCAGTTCCTGGCCAACATGAGCCACGAAATTCGCACACCGTTGGCGGCGATTATCGGTTATGGCGAAACCCTGCTCGATCCCGACCTGACCGAGAGGGAGAAACACACCAGTGCGGAAACGGTGGTGCGCAGTGGCCGTCACTTGCTGGACCTGATTAACGACATCCTGGATCACTCGAAGATCGACGCCAATAAGCTGGATGTGGATATAGTGTCGGTTAATTTGCCGGAACTGCTTGACGAAATCCGCGCTTTCTTCGCACCCAGGGCGCGGGAAAAGGGGCTGGAATTTCATATCATCTGTGAGTATCCCCTGCCCGAAAAGGTTGCCACGGACCCGACACGCTTTCGCCAAATCATCATCAATCTGTGCGGAAATGCGCTTAAATTCACGGAAAATGGTTCTATTTCTCTGAATGTTCGATGTGATCGTGAGCGCCAGGCCCTGGTGGCCAGGGTGGTGGACACCGGCATCGGCATGAAACCCGAACAGTTGGGCCGGCTGTTTGACCCGTTCGCCCAGGGTAGCGCCGCGATTGCCCGGCAATATGGAGGAACCGGTCTCGGGTTGAGCATTTCCCGTCGGCTGGCGGAGTTGCTGGGTGGCAACATATCCGTTTCCAGCACGTATGGCGAAGGCAGTGAGTTTGAGCTTTCCATCGCCACCGGCCCATTGGAGGATGTCCACTTTCTGCGCGACGCGTCGGAATTGTCGCAACGTCGGCGGAGCATTCCCATGGTGCTTGCGCCAAGGCTTTCCGGCCGTATCCTGCTGGCGGAGGACAATGACGTGAATCGTCGCCTGGTGTCCCTGCTGGTGGGTCGCACGGGCGCTGAGCTGGTCCATGTCGGCAATGGTGCTGAAGCACTGGATCTGGCGCTGAGGGAGCCCTTTGATCTGATTCTGATGGACATACAGATGCCGGTCATGAACGGTCGGGATGCAACGGCGGCCATTCGTGAAGCTGGCCTGAATATCCCGGTCATTGCGTTGACGGCGAACGTGATGGCGGAGGATATTGCAGACTATCGCCTCGCAGGCTGTAATGACCATCTGGCCAAACCCATCGACAAACAGCGTTTCTACGAAGTCATGGCCAGATATCTGGTGGTGCGGCCGGAGAGTGAATCCGTTGGCCACCGGCGCTATTGCGGCACAATACTGGTCGCGGAGGACAACGAGGACAACCGTCGTCTGGTGGAGCGCATGCTCGGGGCCCAGGGGTTGGATGTCATCACCGTTGCCAGTGGCGATGATGCGGTCCGAACGGCGCTGTCCGAATCGGTGCAGATGGTGCTGATGGACCGCCATATGCCGGGTCTGGACGGAGTGGAGGCTACCCGGTTACTGCGGCAGACGGGCTTCCGCCGGCCAGTTATTGCCTTCACCGCCGGTGACCAGTCGGAAACCGATGCGTTGATGGCGGCGGGGTGCGATGGGGTATTGAACAAACCCATCGACAGTAGGCATTTGCTGAGCACGCTGGACCATTTCCTCCCAGTGTCCAATGGCCCGAGCAGAGACTCGACGGAGGATGAGGACATTGGTCACCTCGTCGAACGCTTCCTCGATGGGTTGGCGTCCCGAAAAGTGGCCATGGAAGCCGCAGCCGCGCGTCGTGATCAGCAGCGATTGGCATCGGAAGCCCATCAGATCAAAGGCACCGCCGGCGCCATGGGCTACCCTGACATGACACGGCAGGCAGGGAAACTGGAGGCTTGCGTAAACGTTGAAGACCGTGACTGGGACCACGTTCACAGCCAGCTGCAAGCCCTGGCTGACATGATCGACAGGGCATTGCAGGGGCGGGAGGCACGTCTATGACAACCGACATTTCGGCTACCGATAAAAACAGGAATCGTGATTGATGAGTGAAAACCTCCAGCAAAGCGAACAGCACTCGCTGAGTATGATGTATGGCACCTACGCCGACATTCTGTTTGTCCTCTTTCCGTTCCTGGTCATCAGCATGCAACGGTTATGGGATGGCCAGCTTTATGAGACGCTACTCAGGCCCGATCTGAGCATTGCGGCTGCGATACTGGCCGGGCTGGCCATCGGAAAATTCGTGCTGGGGCTGGTCAGTAACCGCGACTTGGGCCGTTTCAAGGAGCGTATTGTGTTCTTTATCGCATTGACGCTGTTTGTAGTGTTGGGGCCGGCCATCATCCTTATGCTCAGTATCGCTGGTCATCGCGAAGTGCCCGGGTTCGTGGCGTTTGTTCAGCCTATCCTGCTGATCATCGCGATTTCCCTCTACACCACGGCCGTCAGTATCAGTAATATTCTGACCCGGTCCGGCGGGGTAAGCGCCAGTTCGTCCCGCACTGCTGGCGCTCGCCTGGACGAGACTGGAGAACCTGCGCCAGCCACTGCCCAGCATGAGCCGCTGGCGATTCCCCGGCGAACCGGCGGTGATTCCCTTTGAAGTGCCTTGTGGGGCCGGGTATAAAATAGAATCAGGAGGCGGGGTATGAGTGATATGAGAATATTGGTGGTGGAAGACGAGCCGGTCATGAGGGAGCGGTTGGTAGACATGCTCTACACGGCAGGTGCAAGCAGTGTGGTTGAGTGTCCGGACATTGCGGGTGCCAGGGCTGCCTTTGAGGCTGACGTCTTCCAGATCATCTTGCTGGACCTGGGGCTGCCGGATGGCAACGGTCATCAGTTGATGGAGGAGTTCAAGGCCAAGCGCAAGGATCAGCACATTGTTTTAGTGACAGCGGATGACTCCATCGACAGCATCCAGAAAGCAATCAGTGCCGGGGCCAACGGTTACGTGGTCAAACCCTATTCCCAGGAAAAAATTCACGACGTGGTGAACAACTACGCCATGGTGCACGGCGGCGATGCCGCCATGATACAGGGACTGAACCGCCAGCATTGACGGTTCGGCCCATCGGGTTTCCCATTACGCAACCTGGCGGGCGATCCAGGAACCGTAGCGAGTGGCAAGAGCACGCACGTATCGTGCTTCGCCATCGTTCAGATTGCCCAGAACACCCTTGAATATCCAGCCTCGCTCATACAGCCCCAGCACCCGTTGTTCGTCGTCCAGGTTGACGCGCTGGTTCAGTTTTTTGCAGATGGCATCCAGCAGAGGCAGCTTTTCCGGGCGCCGAATAGGCCCCGTGCGGCTGCTTGCCGGCTGGTTTGCTGCTTTTGTCGGATGTCTCTTCATGATCTTCTCCTTGTCGTTTTGCGGCTGCAAAAACAAAACCCCGGCGCTCTGGGCAACCGGGGTCTCGCGGAGAAGCTTGCCCGGTCGCTCCAAAGGCTCCCGGGACTGACCGAAAGCCGTTAGATGTCGTTCACCATGGAGTGCGCACACGCCTCACCCTTGCGGTGCGCAATCGCGTCAATCATCAGATACTGGTATTTCTGAAGCATTGTCATGGGCCTTTTCCGGCATCGTTTGCCGAGCATATCGGTTTCGGTACTGTCATCAGTGTATCGCGTGCCCATGGCTTTGCAAGGGGCAGAGTGCTTCGGCAAACCCCTACAGACGCGGTTCCTCGAAGCGATCATAATTTGCCCTGTCACGTGTTTTACGTTGTGCAATCCTCCGGTGCCCACCTTTTATCTGTGGCGTACCGCATGGATCTCTCCTTTATACGCAGCCCTCGGGGCTGCGTTTTTTTTGGCCGTCCGAAAAGTGTGTTCCTGACGGCATCGTGGAAACCTCGTAGCCACTAGTTCGTACAGACGCCCGGACCATATTTGGCGATAATTTGCACACTAATCAATGCAATGTATCGTCAGAAATGAGAGGTTGAAACCCAGTAAGATGTCCGAAGAAAACGGATCTGCAAAAAACCGGTTACAGTCACACGCCATAGTCGAAGTGCTGCTTGTCCTCGCGCTCGCCGTATACCTGTTCATCGCCCGCAGCCAGATGGTGGGTGATAATTTTTCCTTTACCGTCATTGGGGCGGCGCTGATGGTGCTGGTGACCTACTGGACACTGAACACCTTGCGTGATGGCCTCGAAGTCCTCGCCCTCAAGGTGACTCGAAGTCCTCGTCCCCAAGGTAAATAGTTCCCAGCGCTGAGTTCCATGCCGGCGCGCTGTGCTCCAAGATGGAAACCTCAGACCTGCCGGCTGCGTCCGTGAAGCGGTTCGTCGTCCGCAGCGAACAGTTGGATCTCTTCCCAGGTTCTGTGGAGGATAAGCGCGTCGTTTGCCGCCCTGTGCACGGGCAACCCCAGGCGCTTGATAACCTGCTGACGCGATGCCGACCAGTGCCTTACCTGATTGGCATCCAGCAACATGGAAATGGATTCCAGTTGAAAGTCGGCGCGGGTGTTGGCGGCTCGAAACAGCCGATGAAGCCAGAAGCTGTCAAACGTCCAGGCATCGCAGAATACCTGCCCCGAGAGCAGCTGGTTCAGGTGTGCCGCAACCTCCGACACCGGTGTACCCTCCGTTTCCAGGGTTTCCCGGGTGATTCCGTGAACCTGCTCGGCACTTTCTGACCAGTCCTGCCAAAGTACATGGGGTTGTATCAGCCAGCTGTGCAAGGTGCCGTCGGGCAAGCATATGCCCACCTCGATCGGATAGCTGGCGATCAGATCGAGGCTGGAGGCCTCGAAGTCAATAAAGGCTGGGCTGGTTCTGGTTCTCATTCCGCCTGGTTTTTGTTGATGTGCCGTCATCAGAGTTTACCCGCACGCTACTGCAGACGCGAACCCATCGTCGCATTCCACTGTTACAATGTGTCCACGGATGTTACTCCGACCCTATAACAATCCAGTGACGCCCTGCTGGCTGTCTGAAACCGGGATGACCTGATGACCGAAACCGTCGTTGTAATCTACTCTGGGGGAATGGATTCGTTCACCCTGCTCCACCTTGCCCGTGCCCGAGGGTATAAGGTTCATGCCCTGTCGTTTGACTACGGCCAGCGGCACGTTCGCGAACTGGAATGCGCCCGCCAGGTGTGCGAAGAATTATCGGTGCCGCACAAGGTGATCGATATTCGTGCGCTCAGTGAAGTCATGGCCGGATCGGCCCTGACGGACGCAGTGGACGTGCCCGAGGGGCACTACGAAGAAGACAACATGAAGGCCACCGTGGTGCCCAACCGCAACATGATTCTGTTGTCGCTGGCCACCGGCTATGCGGTTACCGCCGGTGCTGTTGCTGTTTGGTACGGCGCCCATGGCGGCGATCACGCGATCTATCCGGACTGTCGACCGGAGTTCGTGGAGAAAATGGACGCCGTCTGTCAGGTGGCGAACTATGAGCCGGTGAAAATAGAAGCGCCCTTCATGGGCTCGGACAAGGGGGCCATCCTGGCCGAGGGCCTGAAGTTGGGGCTCGATTACGGCAAAACCTGGACCTGCTACAACGGCCGGGACCGAGCCTGTGGCGTTTGTGGCTCCTGCGTGGAGCGCCTGGAGGCGTTTGCCGCCAACGGCGTTTCAGATCCCTTGCGGTATGAGGTGGAAACCTGATGTATCGGGTAAAGGAAGCGTTCTATACATTGCAGGGAGAGGGTGCCCAGGCCGGGCGGGCAGCGGTGTTTTGCCGCTTCAGCAAGTGCAATCTCTGGACTGGCCGTGAAAAGGACCGGGCCAATGCCGTATGCAGCTTCTGCGATACCGACTTCGTAGGTACCGATGGTCAGAACGGCGGCCAGTTTGAAACCGCGGATGCGCTGGCAGCGCATATTCGTCGCCTTTGGCCGGATGCGCCTGGGCAACCCTATGTGGTGTGCACGGGTGGTGAGCCACTACTGCAACTGGATGACAAGCTGGTGGATGCCTTTCACCGGGCCGGCTTTGAAGTGGGCGTGGAAACCAACGGCACACTGCCGGCACCGTCCGGTATTGACTGGTTGTGTGTGAGCCCCAAGGCGGACGCGCCGGTGGTATTGCGCCAGTGTGACGAGCTGAAAGTGGTGTACCCTCAGCCCCTGGCGATGCCGGAGCGTTTTACCGACATTAACGCCAGCCACTATTTCCTCTCGCCAATGGCGTCGCCGACCGTCTCAGAGGGTGAGCCTGACCCCGTCAAGCAAAGTAACACCCGCAAAGCCACGGATTACTGCCTGACCCACCCGCAGTGGCGGTTGACCCTGCAGATGCACAAGATCATAGGCATCGACTGAGTGTTTCAGGCCATCGCACTGGTTGGTGTTCTCTTGATCGACGTTGTTGTTGGCAATGACTCCTGGTTTCGGTACTGGCTGGGGCTCTGTCCGGTCCAGCGCTTGAATGCCCTGGTAAAGTTGGCGGCGTCGGCGTAGCCCAGGGCGTCGGCAATCTGGCTCAGGTTCATGGCAGTTTGCTGCAGCAACTCCCCCGCTCTTTCCAGTCGCACCTGATCCACCAGGTGCTGAAAACTGGCTTCTTCCGCCTGTAAACGCCGTTTCAGGGTGCGCTCCGACACAAACAGCGTTGTGGCTACCCTGGCCAGTTTCGGCGGGAACGGGTGACTGGTTTCAATCACCCGCCTGACCCGACAGGCAAAGCCGGCATCTTCCGTTAGAAGGCGTAAGGCCTCCTCACACTGGGCTTTCGACGAGGCGGCCAACTGATCGTCAGAGAAGCGGATTGGCAATGCCAGCTGCGGATCGGGAATAACAATCGCATCTTCGCCAGCGCCGTACACCACGGGGATGGGAATTTGCTGGCGAAAGCGATGGAAGTAGGCCGGTTCCGGTCCGCGTCGCTGAATCGACGAGCCGGCGACCGGTGAGCCTGTTAGCTGCGCTCCCATGGATGCGCAGCCGAACAGCATGGCGTCCATGATAAAGCCCTGCAATGGGCCCAGATCAATGCCACACGAGATGGCGTAGATAGACTGGCCATCCTGCTGCCGGCGCTTGACGTGCAGGTGCGGGGCGCGCAGGGTCAGGTATCGCGTCATCAGGTCCAGAGCCTCTGCCAGAGTGCGGCTGCTCATGACCGCGGTGCCCAGGGCTCCGTGCAGTGGCAGTCGAAGCTCCCGGGCCAGCATGATGCCGAGCCCGGGCTCGCCGCTTTCGATGATGGCTCGGGTCACGAACTCGCTGGCCTGTGACTGACTGACTCTTAAATCGGTTGACTGCAGGCGCACCGGGTCCAGGCCGACGCGCTTGAGCAGCGCTTTTTCATCGACGCCGATGGTACTAAGCAACTCCGCCAGCAAGTGCAGGTAAATGGCCGGCATGCCCAGATCCTGAGTGGTAGATACTGAGGCGCGCATGGGATTTCCTCGTGTTTCCTGTTGTTGTTATGTCAGGGATGAAACTTCTTCCACGATTATGAACGCAATGTTCCTCCCACCCCATGACTTCGCTGACGGGTCAACAGGATATGCAGGCCAATTAACAGAGCTGGCCGCCCGCTGAGTGGCGGTCAATGAAGGCTGCCAGTTTACGGGCTGAGCGACCGGGATTCTCCAGCATGGGAAGATGGCCTACCCGCCGGAACACGTGGATATCGGCCTGGGGCGTCACCTTTCGATACCAGTCCACACAGCGTGTGGGCGTGATCACGTCCCGGTCCCCCCACTGGACCTGGAGGGGAGGTGTGTTGGGGCCAAGGTAGCGTGCTGGTGCCAATGCGTCGGCGAGCATATCGTTGAAAATGTGACGCAAGGACGCGGTTCGTTGCAGCAGGTCCGGCCCCAGAAGCCCCGTCATGGCGACGCCCATAGCCGTTGGCCTGCCAGTGCCGACGCTATTGAACATCCGGTAGACACCGGCCCAGTCCCGGGGAATCAGAATGGCGTCGCGGTCGGACTCGAAGGGGGCATCGAGGTCCACGTTTGTATGTTCGGGTATGCCGGCGCTGTTCAGCACCGTCAGGGAAGCGGGTGCGGGCGTCATTTTGTGAGCGAGGACGGTGGCAATGGCACCCCCCATGGAGCTGCCGACCAGGTGAAGGTTGTTGGTGGCCAGAGTATCGATCCAGGCTTCCAGTCTTGACGCCTGGGCCTCGTAGCCGTAATCGGCGTCCGAACGGTACTCGCTTTCTCCAAGCCCTGGCAGGTCCGGAACCAGAATGTGCCAGTGGTCGGGCAGCCGCTGCAGCCAGAGCGCCCAGTTCTCTTTCATGGCGGCAAAACCGTGCATCAGTATAACGGTGGGTTGGTCCCCGGCAGGGGTCCCTTTTTCCAGATACACCATGCGGTGGCCATCGATCACGGTTTCACGACGTTTTGCCTGTACCAGCCATCGCTGACTGGTGCGGGCGGCAGGCCATAAGTTTGGAGTGGGTATTTTCACGGTCGGTTTCCGTTTCAACTGGATTGGAGCCAGTGTACCGCGTATCCCGCGCCGGGCTTTGGCCTGCCTGCCCTGATGCTGCGGCTCGCGGGCAAGGTGGAATCAGAGTGACAGGTCGGTGATGACCGGGTTGTGGTCCGATGAGCGCCAGGGCTGGCCGGTGGGTACGGTAACCGGCCCCTTGTAGCCCAGCGCCCGGGGTTCATCGGAATTTATCGACCAGGTGCGGGCATCGACGATCCGTGGGAGCAGCCTTTTCGAGACCAGGCTGTAGTCCAGGGTTCCGCTACGGCCGTGATAGCTATAGCTGGTGTGCTTACAGGTGGTGTCGGTGCAGCCGTGGATGTGACGAACGGCGTTGATAAAGCCTGCCGCTTCCAGCAGTTGCAGCGGCGTCTCCCGGGCGTAGGCGTTCATATCCCCGGTGATCAGGGTGCCGGACAGGCCATCCGGGTGCGGCAGGGCATTGGTCCAGCGGATAATGGCTCGGGTCGCTTGTTCGCGGCTGTGATTGTAGCAGCCCTGGCCGTCGTCCTGATCCCGGTTCTGACCACTGGCGCCACGGCAGGCCTTTGATTTCAAGTGAGGAACGACAACCCTCAGGGCTCGATCACTGTGAATGAGGCGGAATACCTGAGTGACTGGTGGCCGGCCACGACGATCAAATGGTGTTGTTGTCAGGCGGCTGGGAGAGCCTTCCGCGACCACACGGTCGCTGCGGTACAGCAGATCGGTGCGTATGGCATCACTGCCAGTGTTGTCGCTTGTTTCCACGTAGCGCCAGTGTGAACCCAAGGCGCCGGCCAATTCGGCAATGGCGCTGTCGCCGTCATAGCCGTCGTTTTCCATTTCTGTGACAGCGATGATGTCCGGGTTCGGCGCCGTCAGCGCGGCAACCAGCCGTGCTTTCTGTTGCTCAAACTGAGTGGCGGATCGGGCCCCCCGAGCTGCCGGAAAACCGCCGCCACGGCCATCGCCATTGAAGAAATTGCCAAGATTGAGTGTGACCACCCTGAGCGTGGCCGACTCCGGTCGCTCGGGTGCTGGTGCGCGTGGATTGGCGGGGCTGAACGCCGGCGTTGATTGCGGCTGCAGTCGCCAGGCGCCGAACCGAAAATCCAGTATGCCTGTTAACCCGCTGACCTTGTCGCCGGTGCGAACCGTGTTGTTTGCGGACAGTTGTGGCCCAGGCCAGGGAATCGGGCGCGGGTTGCGCGCCCCCAGGCCGTCATCCAGCAACAGTCGGTTGATCGCCTGCCACCTGTGGCGCGATTGAGCGCCCGGCCCTGGTTCCAGGATTTCCGTGGCCATCGTCTGAGGCTTTGCCGCGAGGGTGAGTTCACCGTAACGGGCCAGGTTATAGTGATTGATCACCGTTAGCTCGCCGGCGACGTTGATCCGCATGTTTTCCAGGTGTTCCGGAGGTTCGCCATCCTGCCACGGCAGCGTGACGGAGACAGGCTCAGGCAGACGGCCATTCCCGCAACGGGTGATGGAGGTAATATCGGTGAGCTCGGTCAGGCCATGGAACTCTTTCACCCGCCCTGAGACATGCACCCTATCCCCGTGCTGTCCGTCGGTGCGATGGGTGTAAACAAACAGGGCCTCGGAGGTTTGCGGATCGTTGTCCGTTTCGCCATCGGCTTGTTGCAGATAAAAACCGCGGAAGCCGCCTCGTTGGCGAGCATCCATGGTTATGATGCCCTCAACGGAAACGGTCTGGCCGGCGAAAGAGGAATGATCGCCCGTGCCCTGAATGCGGGAAACCGGGATAACCCCGGTACCACAATCCCCCGCCGCGACAGCGGGCAGGCCTATGAGCAGGGTGAGGGCAAGGCGCCAGAACAGGAAAGGGTTGGTTGTGATCACCCGCTCAGTCTAGCAGAGCCCCGCTACTGCTTTAATAGCCCGTTCGCGAGCCGACTCGGCAATGCCCAGCTGCTCTTCGTTGGCCAGTTCCAGCTGCTGGACCATTGGGTCCGGGTGCTGGCTGTCTGAACCCAGGCCGAGCCGGGACAGTACGTAGGGTGCAAGGGCCGCGCGAATGGTGAGTTCGAGCCGGTTGCTGACCATGCCGTAATCGGTGGCAACAATATCCTGCTGTGCCTTGTTCAAACGGCTATCAGGCATCATCACCAGTGAGACTTGACGGTTCCAGTCATCATCATGCTGGATGGTGTGACGGCTGCGTTGCCGGGTGGTTTCCGGCTTGCCGCGGAAACGGCTGAGGGCGAAGTCCCGAAATTCCCGGTTGGCGTCGCACCAGGCACGGAGGTGCCAGTTCTGGCCGACACACACCAGAGTGTGGGGTTCCAGAGTGCGCTGGGAAACACCAGCGGGGCTTAGGGAGGCATACTCTGCCTTCATCACCCGGCCGTGGCGAGCTGCTGCAACTGCGGCACGCATGACTTCCGGCTTAACAACCCGTTCCGGGCCACGGACGATGGTGCTGTCAGGCAAGCTGATATTAAGCGATTCAAAGGTGTCGCTGAGGGCGTCCTGGCGAGCCAGCAGATCCTGGTATTCACTGGCGTTGCCGGCGGTGACCACCGGCCGGAAACTGGACGATGGCACATAGCCTTTAAGGTGGCGATCGTAAACCAGATTGTCCGGCGCCAGTTCCCGCAGGTAGGTGTTGATATCCTTGGAAGCCTGCTGTCGCCCAATGCCGAAACTGTGGCAGATATGATTGGTGGTGAGCCGTCCTTCCCATAGGGCGATGATTTCAATCAGCCGGTAGCGAAGCAACAGATCCCATCGAATGGGCCAGTCCGTCTTTTTCATAACCAGGCGCTCATGGTTAGCGTGGATTGCATGAGATGAGAGACTCTCGTGGGTTCAAATAGGCAGCGATCAAACTACCCACATGTTAACCCTTCAGGCCGCCAGCGTGTGTTACGTCACCTTAATGTAAAATGATGTTAAATCCAGTCATCACGGCGCTGCAAGCGGTATTGGGGATTTCGGGAACTGCGTAGTGGTTTTGTGAATTACGCCCTGTTCTAATTCGTGCTCTGCAATGTTCCGGCGTTGCTGCTAGTTTCATTACATTCCTGTATCAACCTGTTTAAAGTACGCCGGAGCCAGACCGATGACCCGAATGGTCACCTCGCTTTCAGCCCTGATCCTCAGTATTGTCCTGCTGGTCAGTGGCAACGCCTTTCTGATGACTCTGTTGGGTGTGCGACTGAGTATTGAAGCGGTCTCGCCGAACATTATCGGCTGGATCCTGGTGTGTTACTCCATTGGCTTCGTGTTGGGTACGCTCTACGTCCATCTCATCATCGGTCGTGTCGGGCATATCCGGGCTTTCGCGGTCTTTGCCGCCATGGCGGCGGTGTGCGCCCTGCTGTATCCCATGGCGGTGTCCGAGGTGTTCTGGGCCATTTTGCGTGCCTTGTCGGGCTTCAGTGTGGCCGGCGTTCTGGTGGTGATTGAGAGCTGGTTCAGCAGTCGCGCCACCAACGCCAACCGGGGCGCCCTTTTTGCGGTTTACCAGATTGTGTTCTACCTGTCCGCCGCCGGTGGCCAGTTGCTGATCAACGTCGGTGAGCCGTCTTCGTTCATACCGTTTTCGCTCGCCGCTGTCCTGTTGACGCTGGCGCTGATTCCATTGTCGTTGACACGTATGGATGCCCCGGTGATCGAGCAGTCCGAGCGACTGTCATTCTTCACCCTGGCCCGTGAGTCGTTCACCGGGGTTTCCGGTGCGCTGATCTGCGGTGTCATGATTGGTTCTTTTTATGCGCTCGGCCCGGTATACGCCACCCTGGTGGGTCTGGAGGTCAGCCGGGTGTCCACCTTCATGGCCAGTGCCATTGTGGCGGCCATGCTCCTGGCCTGGCCGCTGGGGCTGGTGTGTGACCGGTTTGATCGTCGCCGCGTCATGTTCTGGGTGGCGGTGGCAGCGGGCACCGCGGCGGTGTCGGTTGGCATCCTCGGGGCTGAACGGATGTGGCTACTGACCCTGCTGGTTGGCCTGTTCACGGGCCTCTCGGCCACGCTGTATCCGATCGCGGTTGCAATCACCAACGACCGGATGGAAAGTAATCGTATTGTGGCCGCCAGCGCAACACTGCTGCTGAGTTACGGCGTGGGCAGTGTCATTGGCCCCATCGTGATGGCCGAGTTGGTGGGCATATTGGGCCCAAGGGGGCTGTTCTTCGGCAACGCCGGTTTCCTGGTGGTGTTGGCGATTATCACCAGTTATCGCATCAGCCACACGGAAGACGTGCCGGTGGCGGAGCAGGAACACTTCATACCTGCCATGCCTGAGACCTCGCCGGTGCTGACGGAAATGGACCCCCGTAACGAGGAATTTCACGAGTCACCAGCGGCTCAGGAGCGTGACGAAGACCTACACAGGACCGGCTGATAGGCCGGTCTTTCTCGCCTATCGGGCCGCGTCTCTCGGTTTTCCCCAATTTTGTTTCACCTTGCATATCTGTTTTTATCGTAATGGTTAGCTTACTATTGGTAACGTTGTCCGTCACTGCACCGTTTCGGCAGTGGTATTCGTTACAGGTAGTACAGCAGTCGATACCCCATTACCGGAGTCCCAGATCATGAGAGATCAGTTTCCCTTTGCCGTAGCCCGGGTCACCCGTCGCTGGCGCAAATTGCTGGATGAACGCCTTAAGGATCTGGGTGTCACCCAGGCTCGTTGGACCACCATGGTCTATCTGCAACAAGGGGGCGAAGGGCTGACCCAGCGTGAGCTCGCCCGCCTGATGGCCATTGAGAATCCGACGCTGGTGCGATTGCTGGACAGCCTGGAACAGCAGGGCCTGATTGAGCGCCGTCCCTGTCCCAATGATCGTCGTGCCCGCCGTCTTCACCTTACCAAGGACGGGACCGAATTCATGAACGTCCTGACCGAGCGTGCGGCCCGCCTGCGTGAAGAGATGCTGGAGGGTATTAGCGACCGGGACATCGAAGGTGCCGTCAAGGTGTTCCACAGGATCCTGGAGAATGCGGAGCGGCAACGGTAATGGTGTGCGGTCGATATCTCGGCCTGAAGGGGTCTTGGTCTGAGTGATAACACGGTTGAGGGGTTAAGGGCCCGTTACGGCGAACGCTGGCGTTGGCTGGCGGTTGCCACGGTCATGCTGGGCACCATGGCAACGGTGCTCAGCGCAACCGTGGTCAATGTTGCGCTGCACGACATCATGCTGGAATTCGGTATTCGGCAGGGCCAGGTGCACTGGCTGGCCACCGGGTTCATCGCGGCCATGACCACCACCATGCTGGCCTCGTCGTGGCTTCTGGATCACTTTGGCGTGCGCAAGACCCTGGCGACGGCCATGTTCCTGTTCACGGTGATCTCCCTCCTTGGTGGTTTTGCCACCTCCCCGGAACAGTTGATTGCCGCCCGCATTGGCCAGGGTGCCATGGCGGGGCTCATGCAGCCCATGGGTATGTATCTGGTGTTCCGGATTTTCCCCCGCAACCGTCGTGGGCAGGCTATGGGTATCTACGGCATGGGTGTGATTCTCGCTCCAGCCCTGGGCCCGGTTCTCGGGGGCTTCCTGGTGGATCAGTTGGACTGGCGCTATGTGATGTTCGCCCCCGTGCCCGTCACCCTGACCGGGGTGTTTATGGCATGGCGCTTTCTGCCGCTGCCGGTCTCCCGCCCGGCTCCCTACCGTTTTGACTTTCCTGGGTTGGTGCTCCTGGGCGCTGCCATCGGTCTGTCGCTGGACACCCTCAACCGGCTTCAGGAACTGGCGGGACAGGAAGCACGAATTGCCATCGAGGGCGCTGTTGCGGTCATCGCCCTGGTGCTGTTTGTGATTCGTGAGCGACGCGCCCGACACCCATTGGTGAACATAGAGCTTCTACGCAATCCGGCCTTCGTATACGCCAACGTGGGCGCCATGGCGTTGGGGCTCGCCTTGTTTGGCTCCACCTACCTGGTACCCCTGTTTGTGCAGACGGCCCTGGAATTCACCGCCACCGAAGCCGGTTTGCTGATGTTGCCAGCAGGCATTGTGCTGGGCATGACCTTTCCATTGGCCGGGAGACTGGCGGACCGCCTGAGTGCCCGTAAGCTGGTGATATTCGGCATTGTCCTGTTCGCCATGTCGGCCATGTTGTTTGCGGTATCGGACATTGAGCTCGCCTTCGGCTGGCTGGCGCTATGGACCGTGTTGGGGCGAATCGGTATCGGCTTCATGCTGCCAGCCCTCTCAACGGGTGCCCTGAATCCACTGGCGCCGGAGCAACTCGGTGCCGGTTCGAGCACCATTAACTTTACCCGCCAGCTGGGTGGGGCCTTTGGCGTCAATATCGTGGCCCTGACCATTGAATTTGGTGACCACAGTGGCGGCATCCCCACCATTGGGGCGTTTCATTCAGCCTGGTGGCTGGTGGCTGTATTCGTGGCGATGGCGGCCATTCCAGTGTGGAAAATGCGCGTATAGTTGCCATCCGCCCAGGTATTGATTAACATTTCGGCACTCTTCAGGGGAGTAGCCTCCGCAACGGAACCCGTTTCCAGGGGCGGATGGTAGTCAACATACTTGGGGCTCAATCTCCGTGGCTATCATGTTTCACCGGTACATCGGTGAAATTGGCAAGACCTGAGGCAGTTTCACCTCCCAGGGCGGAAGGTGGGCTGTCTCATGTCTGAATGTCCGCCCCGGAGCTTTTCATGGACGCTTTTCTCGCTTCAACGTTTGCGGTCGCCATTGCGGAGATCGGCGACAAGACCCAACTACTCTCTCTCTTCCTGGTTGCCCGTTACGCCAAGCGTGCGCCCATCATTCTTGGCATACTTGTCGCCACCCTGCTGAACCATGCCTTGTCAGCGCTGTTGGGTGCCTGGATCGCAGAGTGGATTCCGCAAGCCTGGCTACCTTGGATCCTGGCTACCAGCTTCGTGGCCATTGCGCTCTGGTTGTTGATTCCGGACAAGGATGACAATGGCGATTCGGCGTTCCTGGGGATGGGCGCCTTCATGGCCACGACGGTGATGTTCTTCCTGGCGGAGATCGGCGACAAGACCCAGGTTGCAACCGTGGTGCTGGCCGCGCGATATACGGACACCTTCTGGGTGATTATGGGCACCACCGTTGGTATGCTGCTGGCTAATATACCGGTTATCATGGCTGGTAAATGGTTGATGGAGCGGTTACCACTGGCGACGGCCAGAATTGGAGCCAGCCTTCTATTTATGATTCTGGCTGTTGCCACCGTTTGGACAGCCCTGACGTCGGTTTGAAGCGCGTTGTTGTCGCCGCAGACCGGATATCGGATTGAGACGCTATGTATCGAACGCAGTTGACAGGTTTTCTGCTGGTTTTGCTGGCCCTGGTGTCGGCCAACGTGGTTGGTGCCGAAACGGAAGCGCAGGCCGCGGGTCAGGAACTGACTACAGCCAAAGGAAAAAGCGACACCCCCGAGAAGCCCCGTGTTCCCCGGTTTTCCATTGACGGGGATCTGGCCGGGGAGCTGTCGGTGATGACCACCCGCTATGAAGACACCTTTGCGGCCATTGGCAATCAGAACAGTCTTGGTTATCTGGAACTCGTTAAGGCCAACCCCGGTGTTGATCCCTGGCTGCCCGGTGATGGCACCCGGATAACTGTGCCCCGGCACTACGTGCTTCCGGATGTAAAGCGCGAGGGCATAATCATCAATCTGGCGGAATACCGTTTGTACTACTTTACTGAGGGAAAGGTACAGGTCTATCCGGTGGGGGTAGGCACCGATGACAACCCATCGCCACTGACCAACGCTGAAGTGACCATGCCACTGGAGTCGCCGGCCTGGTATCCGCCTGCAAGCATCCGTGCCGAATACGAAGCTGCGGGAGAGTACCTGCCCAGGATGATTCCACCGGGGCCGGGTAATCCTCTGGGGTCCCACGCACTGATGCTCAGTGAGAAAGGGTACCTGATTCACGGTACCAACAAGTTGTTCGGAGTGGGCATGCAGGTCAGTCACGGTTGTTTCCGCATGTACAACGAGGATATATCGCGGTTTGTCTACGAAGTCAGTAAGGGCACGCCGGTGCAGGTTATCCATGAGCCCGTGAAGATCGGCCTGAAAGGTAATGAGGTCTGGCTGGAGGTACACCGCCCTGAAGAAGACTACAGTCAGCAGGACCGTGAACAATTGTGGAAGCAGGTGCAGAAAAAGGTGGAAGACTTCCGCCAGAAAATGCCCGGTGTGGAAGTGAAGCGCATGGCCATTGAACTGGCTGTGGACCAGGCGGACGGCCTGCCGCGGATGGTGGGTGAACGTCTGACCCGCGTCGCGGATGAGTCTGCCGGGCCGATGCGAAGTACCCCAGATGGCAATAAAGGTGAGAAGCAACGCCTCTGGTTCTGATACCGAAGGCTCTGATCCGCTGAACGGATCCGGGGAGGAGTGATGATCGCTAACCGACCCAACCAATCCAATCCCTCCGGCCGCCTGCACTGGTGGCTGGCCGTGTTCCTGCTGGGCCTGGTGCTGGCATTGGCCTCTCTGTCCCATACGGTTATCGCCCAGCAGGATGACGCTCCGAGAGGTCTTGTGTTGACCGTCGACGGGGCTATCGGCCCTGCCACCATGGACTACCTGGTGCGTGGCATTCGCCGCGCCGAGTCCGAAGGTGCCGAGTTGCTTGTTATCCGGATGGATACCCCTGGCGGTCTGATGGAATCCATGCGCGGTATCATCAAGGAGATCCTTTCTTCAGAGGTACCCGTGGTGACCTGGGTGTCGCCGGCAGGGGCGCGTGCCGCCAGCGCCGGTACCTACATTCTCTATGGCAGTCACGTGGCGGCCATGGCAGGGGCCACCCACCTGGGTTCGGCCACGCCGGTCCAGATGGGCGGGCTGCCCGGTTCCGAGGAACAGAAGCCTGCAGAAGACGCCGGGGATGCCAATCCCGATGACAAGGAAAGCGCCGGAAACGAGGAATCGGCGCAGGATGACGCCTCCGATAAACGCCGAGGCGGCACGGCCATGGAGCGCAAGGTTCTGGAAGATGCCGTCAGCTACATCCGTGGCTTGGCGGAGCGACATGGCCGCAACGCCGACTGGGCGGAGCAGGCAGTGCGCGAAGCCGTCAACCTGGGCGCCGAAGAAGCGCTGGCGCAGAACGTGGTCGATGTGGTGGCTGACAACATGGACAGCCTGATGCAGCAGATCGACGGGCGCACCGTGAAAATGGCCAATGGCGAGAAAACGCTGGCCACCGCGAACATTGAATTGACGCGAGCAGACCCGGACTGGCGCACGCGACTGCTATCGGTGATCACCAATCCGAATGTCGCTTACTTCCTGATGATCATCGGCTTCTACGGCATTATCTTCGAATTATCCAACCCCGGGGCGATATTCCCGGGTGTGATTGGCGCTATCTGCCTGATCCTCGCACTGTTTGCCTTCCAGGTGCTGTCCGTCAATTACGCGGGCCTGGCGCTGATTCTGTTGGGGCTTGCCTTCATTGTCGGCGAGGCCTTTATGCCCAGCTTCGGCATACTGGGCATAGGGGGGATTGTCGCGTTTGTAGCCGGTTCCATCATACTGATGGACGGCAGCCATCAGGAGATTTCACTGCCCACCATCGGTGGCACGGCACTGGTCGCGGCCGGCTTTATCCTCTGGACCGTCATCAAGTTCATCGGCTTGCGCCGGAAGCACCCGGTCAGCGGAAGCGAACAGATTGTCCACGAGAGAGTGACCGCACTTGATGACTTTCAGGAAGACGACGGGTATTTCAGGGGGCACGTGCGCATGAGCGGTGAACGCTGGAATGCCGCCTGCAAATCCCCAGTAGGCAACGGTGACAAACTGAGGGTGACTGCATTGGAAGGTTTGACGGTGTACGTCGAAGCCGACAAAGCGGAACCCTGACGCCGGCCTGGAGAATGTTGACAGGTTACCCGGCGATCGAGCCAACGAAGGAGGCCTTATGAACATCACAGACCTGATTCCCTATATCGCACCCACGGTGGTGCTCCTGCTGATTCTTGGGTCGGCGATCAAGATTCTGCCGGAATACGAGCGTGGCGTGGTTTTCTTCCTGGGGCGCTTTCAGGGTGTCAAAGGGCCTGGCCTGATCATCGTAATCCCAGGTATCCAACAGATAACCCGCGTGGATTTGCGTGTTATTGCGTTGGACGTGCCAAGCCAGGACGTTATCTCGAAAGACAACGTGACCGTGCGGGTCAATGCCGTGCTGTATTTCCGGGTGGTCGACCCTGAGCGTGCGATTATACGGGTCGAGGATTTCGGCTCTGCTACCAGTCAACTGGCCCAGACGACGTTGCGTTCGGTACTGGGTAAGCATGATCTCGATGAAATGCTCTCAGAGCGTGACAAGCTGAATTCGGATATCCAGAGTATTATCGACGCCCAGACCGAGGAATGGGGCATCAAGGTCGCCAACGTTGAAATCAAGCACGTGGACCTGAACGAGTCGATGATTCGTGCCATTGCCCGTCAGGCGGAGGCAGAGCGGGAGCGTCGTGCCAAGGTGATTCACGCGGAGGGTGAATTGCAGGCATCGAAAAAGCTGGTTGAAGCGGCCGAAGTTATGTCCGCCAACTCTGGAGCAATGCAGCTGCGCTACATGCAAACCCTGGCGGATATGAGCACCAACAACAGTTCCACGATTGTGTTCCCGCTGCCGATGGAAATGATGTCTGCCTTTATGAGCAAAACGCCCTCACCACAGAAGCCGAAGAGCGATAACGACGAATCCTGATGAGTGCTACCAGGCGCCCACAAAAAAGGCCGGGACGAATCCCGGCCTTTTTTGTTACGTAACAGCCTTACTTCTGGCTGGCACGCTCGAGCATACGCTTGGCGCGCTCGTTGGCTTCGTTAGCAGCCTTCTGGGCAGCCTTGGCGGCAGCCAGTGCTTCGTCAGCAGTGCGCTGAGCGGAGCGTGCAGCGCTGGAAGCGCTGTTAGCGGTGTTCAGTGCATTTTCAGCGGTCTGCTCGGCGGAAGAAGCGGTTGCATTTGCTTCGTCGAGAGCGCCCTGGTCGGTTGTCGCACAACCTGCGGTCAGTGCGGTGGCCAGTGCAAACCCTGCGATCGTCAGTTTACGCATTGTATATCCCCTTATTGGTCGTTTTATTTCCTGCGTTCCAGAAGTCGTTGGTGCAGACATTCTGTCAAAACGGGGTCGTTAGCGTTTGGCTAACGACATCGTCAAACAGTGTAAATCAGTCTAGACAGAAATGTTAACTAAGGATACGTAAAAGTTCCTAGGTTATGACAACAACTTAATATTGCAGCAAGAATCTACGCATGAAGCGGGGATTGGATCAGTGTCAGGGGACAATCCGTATTGGCGTACCATCAGCCACCAATTGCCAGATTTCGTCCATTTCCTCGTTACTGACGGCGATGCAACCATCGGTCCAGTCCAATCCGAGGAACGCGAATGCCATATCACCGGCCTCGTTTGGCAAACCATGAATCATGATGCTACCGCCGGGATCGAGCCCCCAGGCAGAAGCCTGCTCGCGGTCTTCAGCATTGGGATAGGAAATGTGGATGGATTTGTAGAAATCGCTGTTGGAGTTGCGCCAATCCAACACATATTTGCCTTCGGGGGTGCGCTTATCCCCTTCGTAGAGCTTGTGCCCCGAGGGGTTGTCGCCCAGCCCGATACGGTAGCTGCGCACCACCTGGTCACCGGACAGCAGGTAAAGCCTGCGCTCTTCCTTGCGAACCAGAACCTCGCTGACTTCCGGCGTTTCATCCATGGCACCCATCGGCAGCTCCGATGCCGATAGCGGGGATAGGGGCGCCAGCAACAACGAGAAAGCAAAGGCCAGAAAGCTGGCAATGGCAACTGAGGACCGGCCGGTGCCGGAGAGTGAAATCGACATTTTCAGTAGCATAAGGAGTCAATGATTAATCTTTGTACACTTTATAGCACAGGACTTTTGTGAATCGAACCAGGGTTTTGAGTGTTTTTGTTAAAGATTTTTATTGGTTGTCCATTTTCAGGCCTACCTTCGTCACCCGGTCGGCCTCGGTTGCCCTTGCGACCAGGGTAACGGGGCCCAGTACCACCTTATCACCTACCACCGGATGCCCTTTGGTGCGACGGGCGAAGCACTCGGCCAGGGAAAGCTCCGGGGGCAGCTGGTCAAACTCGATGCCGTAGACCTGCTCCACATCCCCCAGCAGAGCATCACCATTGAGCACGAAGTCGCCAAAGAAGGCGCGCTCGGCGAGGTATTTGGGTGCATGGCGACCGCTGAGGGCTTTGCCCAGCTCGGACAGCATCGCTGGCGTTGCAAACATTGCCAGTACATCGCCGCTGGCGACTTCCATATCCGGGCTCGGCTGATAACACGTCCGTTTGCGGAAAACGCCAGCAATGGCCGTGTTGTCCGGTAACCGGAGCTGGCCCAGGGGTCTGGGTGACTCCCAGGCGCCGCCCCGGAGCGGAAACAGCATCAATTCGTGGTCCCCGGCGGCCGGGACATCGAGGGGCAGGCGGCGGTAGGGATCTTCACCGGCGGGGACTTCCAGTCGCAGCTTCCTGGCCAATGGCGCCATGGTGGTCCCCTGGACCACCAGCGACACCAGTACGATGAAGAAGGCGACATGGAAGATGAGCTGCGCCTCCGGCAGCCCGGCGATGATCGGGAATAACGCCAGTACAATGGGCACGGCGCCTCGCAAGCCCACCCAACTGATAAAACCCAGTTCGCGCCGGTTAAAACCGAAAGGCCAGAGCGTTGCCATCACCGTCAGCGGCCGGATCAGGAAAATCAGCGCCAGCGCCAGGACCAGACCGCCCCCGGCGAGAGGCAACAGTTCCGAGGGCGTGACCAACAACCCCAGCATCAGGAACAGGCATAGCTGGGCCAGCCAGGCCAGGCCATCGTGAACCTGGAGAATCATCGGCATCATTCGAACCGGGCGGTTGCCAACCACCACACCGGCCAGATAGATCGCCAGGAAACCGCTGCCTCCGAGCGCGTTCGTGCCGGAGAACACCATGATGCCGGCGGCCACCACCAGCAAAGGGTATAGCGACGGGGTCAGCCGAACCCGGTTGGCCAGTTCCACCACGATGAAACCGCCGGCGACGCCTACCGCACCGCCAATGCCGAATTGCTTCACCAGCATCATCAGCGCCATCCAGCCTTCGGATGTTCCGCCTGCCTCAATCATGGTGACCAGCATCAGGGTCAGGAAAATCGCCATCGGGTCGTTGCTGCCGGACTCGATTTCCAGGGTTGCACTGACCCGTTCGTTCAAATGAAGGCCGCGCCCCTGAAGCAGCGAGAACACCGCAGCTGCGTCGGTGGAGGAGATAATGGCGCCGATCAGCAGTGCTGTCAGCCAGTGCATGTCGAACACCCACCAGGCCACCAGGCCGGCCCCGGAGGCGGTCAGGAATACGCCAACGGAGGCGAGTACCAATGCCGGGCGGAGACCGACACGAAAGGTTTCTGCCCGGGTGCGCATGCCGCCATCCAGCAGGATCACGCCGAGCGCCAGGTTGGCAATCAGGAACGCCAGCTCGAAGTCGTCGAAGAGGATGCCACCGGGACCGTCTTCCCCCATGATCATGCCGACCACGAGAAAAATCAGCAGTACCGGCATGCCCAGCCTGCTGGACAGCGGGCTGAGCATGATGCTGATGACCAGCATCAGAGCGCCGATCAGAGTAACTAGCGGATCCATTCCTGCTCCGGCCTGGGAATATGTCTCGATGATAGCAGGGTCACGAGCGGATCAGTGCAGTTTCAGGCGAGGGTGCATGGCCCGGCTTATCCGGTCCATCAACCAGATGATTCCGGTTCGAACGACGCCGTGCAGCGCGACCTGGTGCATGCGGTAGAGCGACAGGTAAAACAGGCGCGCGACTTTGCCCTCGATGTACATACTGCGACCGGAGAGATTCCCCATCAGGTTCCCCACGGTGGTGTAGCGGCTGAAATTGATCAGCGAGCCATGGTCATTGTAGACAAACGGAACCGCCTCACGGCCTTCCAGTCGATGACACAGGGTCTTGAAAAGAGTGTCTGCCTGCTGGTGCGCGGATTGAGCACGCGGTGGTACGGGCCGTTCTGACTGGGGCTGGGGGCACTCCGCGCAATCGCCAAAGGCAAAGATGTCCGGAGCCGTGGTGGCCTCCAGGGTTTGCTTCACCTTGATCTGGTTGCCACGGTTCGTTTCCAGGCCGTCCAGTGTAGCCAGGAACGCAGGCGCCTTGATGCCGGCGGCCCAGATGGTCATCTCCGAGGCGATTTCCGTGCCGTCTTTGAGCACCACCACGCCATCGCGGACCTCGCTGACGGGTTCGCCAGTCATCACCCTGACATTCTGGTGATCCAGTTCGCGGGTTGCAGCCTCGGAGAGCCGGGCCGGCAGCGCCGGCAGAATGCGGTCAGCGGCTTCGACAACGGTAATGGATACATCCTCCGGCCGCAGGTGGTTCATGCCGTATATGGGCAGTTCCCTGGAAGCCAGTCGCAGTTCCGCTGCCAGTTCAACGCCGGTTGCGCCGGCGCCAATGATGGTGATGGGCAGTTCATGGCCATTGCCGGATTGGGCATCGTGGTTTTTACGCAAAAATGCGTTAAGCATCAGGTTGTGGAAACGCCGGGCCTGGTTGAGGCTGTCCAGGAACAGGCAATGATCCTGGGCGCCGGGGGTTCCGAAGTCGTTCGCTGTACTGCCCACGGCAATCACCAGGGTGTCATAACCGATGCGGCGTTCCGGCACGACTTCGCCCCCGTCCTCATCGTGGAATGGCGCGATGATCACTTCCCTGGCGTTGTGATCCAGGCCGTTCATGCGCCCGAGCTGGAATTCATAGTGATGCTTGCGTGCGTGGGCCCGGTAGTTGATTTCGTTGGCGTTGGCATCAAGCGAGCCGGAGGCCACTTCGTGGAGCAGGGGTTTCCAGACGTGGGTCAGGCCGGCGTCGACCAGGGTGATACGGGCTTTGCGTTTCTTTCCGAGTTTGTTGCCGAGGCGGGTGGCCAGCTCAAGACCGCCCGCGCCGCCGCCTACGACGACGATGTGATGCAGATTATCCATGACAAGGGTTCCTGAAGTGAAGATAGCCAAGAACTCTCGTCAAAAACCCTTGGCTGTCCTCACTGGGGAAGGCAACGACACAGAGCGGTAATGCTAACGCACTGTTGTGGCAGGGACAATTCGCCGTTAGTACCTATATCCGGGGCAGGACCGGAGCGGGCGGAGTCTAGTGGCGGGCACGATAGTGATCGAGCATGGCTGCCATGTCTTCGGCAAGCTCAGCGACCTGCTCAGGGCTGATCTCCCGTTGGGCAAAAGACCGGAGGCCAATGATCTGTGCCTGAAGCAATCTTGCCAGCCGGGCACAGTGGGTTCCCGGTGCCAGCTCGCCCTGGAGTTTCGCCTGCTCCAGAAGTTCAGTCAGAGCCTGCTCAATAGCGCTCAGGATCGAATTCGCCTGGTTTGCAATGGCCGTATTGGTGTTACTGGCTTCGAGCAGGGTTTTAACGACCATGCAGGCGCGGGATGGCGACTCGCCGCCGGGGCTGGCCTGTCGTGCGATGCAACGAAGGTGCTCCTGCAGCCCGTCCATCACCGACGGACTTCCAGCCAGGTGCTCGCGCAGTTCCAGCCCGCTTCTCTGTGCATAGGCAGCCAGCGCTTCGCTGAACAGTCCATCCTTGCTGCCAAAGGTTGCATAAATGCTGCCAGGGCGCATGTCCAGAGCCTGCTCAATCTGCTTCATGGAAGCGCCGGCATAGCCCCGCTCCCAAAACAGGTTCATTGCTTTGTCTAGCGCGATTTGTCGATCGTAACGAGCGTTTCTGGCCATGGGTACCTGCCAACGACGGGTGATTTAATTCCTCGTAATGATAACTTGAGTGATCGCTCAAAAACAGTTACCGTGGGTCTGTAATTGAATGAACGCTCAATATTAACCGAAAGGAGAGTGTTATGACGGATTTCACCATTCACGATGTCGAATCGGCGCCTGAAAAATCAAAACCGCTTCTGGAAAATTCAGTCAAGGGCTTTGGCATGATTCCCAGTTTGCACGGGATCATGGCAGAAGCACCAGGAACTCTTGAGGGTTATCAGACCTTGCACCGGTTGGTGCTGGAAAGCAGTTTTGACAATGATGAGAAAACCGTTGTCTGGCAGACCATCAACGTAGAGAACGCCTGCCATTACTGCGTACCGGCGCACACCGGAATCGCCAAGATGATGGAAGTGTCGGACGACATCATCAACGCGCTGCGCGACGAGACGCCACTGCCCAGTAACAAGCTTGAAGCCCTGAGGACGTTCACGCTGGCTGTCATGCACAAGAAAGGCAATGTCGGTAAGGAAGACCTGGATGCGTTCTATGGTGCTGGCTACAAGCATCGTCAGGTACTGGAAGTGATCCTGGTGCTGTCCCAGAAAGTCATGAGCAACTACATCAACCACATTGCGGAAACGCCGGTTGACGAGCCATTCCAGAAGTTTGCCTGGGAAAAGAAGAAGTAACGGAACGATTCCCTGACGCTACGGGTGCGGTTCAGCCCGCATCCGTTGCCAGTATCTGCGCTTGCCGCTGGCGTTTCTTCTCCAGCACCTTGTCCACGCATTGGCTCTGGTCTTTCAGAATCACCACGCACTCCAGGCACTGGATGCATTCGTTGTAATCAATCCGGCCATCTTTATGGATCGCATTGATTCCGCAACTGTTCTTGCAGTGCTGGCAAGGCTTGCCGCACAGCTCCACCCGGTCGAGCCAACTGAACAGGCGTAGCTTGCCCAGAACCGCCAGGCCGGCCCCGAGCGGGCAAAGGTAGCGGCAGTAGAACTTGTGGATGAACATGCCCACCACCAGCAGGCCAACGGCATAGCCGACGAACGGCCAATAACGCACGAAGAAGAGCGTGATGCCGGTTTTGAACGGTTCCACTTCCACCAGCTTCTCCGCCAGTTCCAGTGAATAGAACGCCGTTCCCACCAGCACCAGAAGTATCGGGTACTTCAATAGAATCAGCCGCCGATGCCATTTTTCCGGTACTTTCACCTGGCGGAGCTTCAGTTTCTCGCCCAACCAGGCCGCCATCTCCTGCAACGCGCCAAAGGGGCAGAGCCAGCCACAGAACAGCCCGCGCCCCCAGACAAACAGGCTGATAAAGGTGTAGGTCCACAGGATAAACAGCACCGGGTCCATCAGGAATACGTTGAGTGAAAAACCGTCCCAGATGGCCAGGAACAGGGTGTAGATATTCACCACCGAAAGCTGACCCTGAGCATAGAAGCCGATAAAGAACAGGGTGAAGAACAGAAAGCCCCAGCGGAACCGATGCACCAGTTTCGGATATTGGCTCAGGGTGCGCTGACGGGCGAAGAACACCGTCAACAGGGTGAGACTGAGGACCAACAGGGAAATGGTCAACCAGCGTTCCTTCCATAGCCCGATCCACACCGGTTGGCGATTGTCTTCTGGCCGAGGTGTCACCTCGACGGCTTCGAACAGCTCCTGCGCAAAGGCCATCGGGATCTCCAGCTCGGTGCTGTCGGCAACCAGGTGATTCTTCCGCAATGTGACGCCCAGCTTCAGAGTCGCTTCGGCACCGGGATTGAAGCCTGCGTTGCCGCCGACCCGGAACAGGGTTGTCCGGGCGAACTCCGGCATGCCGTCGGCGTTGATCTGTATGTTCTGGTCGAACACGTTGATATCGCGAATGTCCAGCGACAGACTATTTTGCTGCAATCCCAGGCGATCCGGTGAGCTTCCTGGGGTGAAGTCATCCGGTAGGTGTGGGTAAAGTCCGCGGGACATGACGGCCAGTATCTGGGCGTCTGGCCCCGTCTTTTCTTTCAGCCGCTGGAAACCTTCGTCGCCCAACAGATTGCGGCCCACCATTGGTGCGTTGATGTAGCCGAAAAACAGCTCGGCGAAAGGCTCGCCAGGGTCAGGTTGCGACGCCTCGGGATAATCCACCAGGGGCGAGCCCAGTTTCTGTTCGATCGCCGCAGAGCTGATACGCCAGTGGCCGATGTACCCCCGTTCGATCAGTTGCGCCCACGACAGCGGTTGGTAGAGATCGGTTTTCGCCCGGGTAGCAGGTGCCTGGGTAAACCCCTCCAGTTTTTTCCGCGCCACCTTGAGAGCTGACGAGAGAACTGTGTCGTTAATAATCAGCACCGACACGGTGGCTTTGCTCACTCCATCGAAATGCACCACGTTGCCATCCGGGCTTTTGCCGCTGCGAGAGCCCGACGTATCGATAATGATCTGTTCGGTGAGTGAGCGGCCCTCGTACTGATCAATGAACTCGAACAGTGGCTCCTCGCCCAGCCCATGGAGAAAAACCGGTTCGTGATGGTTGAGAATGCGAATGCCGGTAAAGCGGCCGCGGCTGTCGAGCCCGATCAACATGCTGACGGGTTTCCCGGCAAAGCCCTGGAGTGGACTGATATCGCGGGATTCGTAGGCGTAGCCTATCAGCTCCTGAAGCTGATACACCGGGTACACCGGGTAGTCCGGCAACCGGTCACGAATGTCTGTGGCCTTGGGGAATAGTTCCTGGATTAACGTCTGCTTCTCATCGTCCAGGGCGCCATACGTCGCCAGGGGAAAACAGGCTAGGACCAACAGCAGCAATAGCCGCAAGGGCATGGTCTCTCTCCATCGATTTCTTGTTGTTGGTCAGATCCATGCTAGAGATTTGCCATGCGGGCACAATGCGACCTCCGGGCCGGGCAGGTGCTACTTTGTGAGGAGAAATGAAGGCTGAGAAGGAAAGCAGAGGTCGATCAGTTCAGGCGAATCACCCGCCCCATTAAACGTCGCCAGTCGATAGGCAGGCGGTTTTCCAGCGCCACCAGGGAGGGGTCTTTGGTGTGCAGGGCTTCAAAGGGGCGCTTGCTGGCGAAGATCACCGTGTTGTTGGTTTTACTCTTGAACAGCAGGAGGACTGCAAACCCCGCGCGCAGCTGGTGGAACAACGGACCATTGATGTCCGGCGTGCGATGATAGTTGATGGCGAGCCAGCCGTCGTCGCCAAGTACCCGGCTGCATTGTCTGATAAACTGCCGCTGGGCCTGGGCCGGGCTCATGCGGTCGGAGTTGTACATGTCGGCCAGGATGAGGTCGCTGCTACCGTCCGGCGCTTTGCCGAGGGCGTCCCTGGCATCGCCGATGGTCATTGTCAGGTTGTCGGAATGCGGCAGGCTGAAGTATTCGCGGGCCACCTCCAGCACCCGGGGCCGCAATTCCACCGCGTGTACCTGGCAGTCAGGCAGCAGGTGCAACAGCGCACTGGCCATCACGCCGCCGCCGAGGCCAAGAATCGTGGCGTGTGCGGGCTGTGCAAAGGCAACTGGCAACAGCATGGCGCGGCTGTACTCATGAACGGGAAGATGGGGCCTGCGGCGATCTATCTTGCTTTGCTCAAACACCGAATCAAAGGTCATCACCCGATGTTTGCGATAGTCGACCACCAGAATGCCACCGAGTGCGTCCCGGGTGTAATGGATAATCTCGCCCTTCACGGTGGCGTCCCTTGTCTGATCGCTGCGTCGTTATTCTGGGCATTTATCCGCCGCTTCTCAAGCCGCACGTCAGGGCCGGAGGCCGCGAGCCTGTGAGTATGGACACCTTCAGTGCCCTGGCCTGCCCGTTGGACGGTGAGCCCCTGAACCAGTCCGGTACCTGCTGGCGTTGCCCGGCTGGTCACAGTTTTGATGTTGCCCGCCAGGGCTACCTGCACCTGCTGCCGGTCCAGAAGAAGCGCTCGCTGGACCCGGGTGATAGCAAGGAGATGGTGGCGGCTCGACAGCGTTTCCTCAACGCCGGTTACTACCGGCCGGTTGCCGAGGCCGTCAGCAAAGCTGTGATGCCCGGCAATGCCAGCGACACCAGGCTGGCCTGTCTGGACGCAGGGTGCGGTGAGGGCTACTACCTGCGGCAACTGGTGGCGGAAAACCCGGAAGCGTCGTTCTCGCTGATGGGCTTGGATATCTCCAAATGGGCCACCCTGGCCGCCGCCAAACAGGACAAGCGCCCGCGCTGGGTGGTGGGCAGCAATGCCAACCTGCCGGTATTGCCTGGCACCCTGGACCGCGTACTCTGCCTGTTCGGCTTTCCCGTCTACAGCGAATTTGCCCGTGTGCTCAAACCCGGCGGCATCCTGATCCAGGCCGACGCTGGCCCCGATCACCTGCGGGAACTGCGGGAGATTATCTATCCGTCGCTCAAACCCGAAAAGCCGCCAGCTGTTGACGTGCCTGAAGGTTTTTTGAGTCTGGGGACAGAGACGATTCGTTATTCACTGACCTTGGAAAGCCAGGAGGCGATTGCCGACCTGCTGGCGATGACGCCGCATTTTTACCGGGCGCCTGCGGAGGGGCGGGTTCGTGCCGAGACACTCGAAACCCTGGCGGTGACGGTCGAAGTCACGCTGAGGCGTTTTGTTCGTGATTCTGCCGCTACGACGACAACGCCCCGATAGCCTCGTTCGCTTCCATGGTCCGGGCCAGATCCTCTGCCGTTTGCCCATCCTCATCTTTCAACGATTTATCCGCGCCTGCTTCCAGCAAACGCCCAATCATATCCACCCGATTGAACATGGCGGCGACCATTAGCGGTGTTTTGGCGCCTGCCGGGCGATGGTCGACGTCGGCGCCGGAGGTCAGCAGCAGGTCTGCAATGTCGGTATTGCCCTGATACACCGCGCTGGCCAGGGGCGTTTGTAGCTGGTCGTTGGCCAGGTTGGGGTCGGCACCCTGTTCCAGCAGCAGGCGCGCGGTGTCTTTGTGGCCGTTGCTGCAGGCGAGCATCAGCAGGCTGTCACCGGTGTTGGTGCGGATGTCCACGGGTACGCCGGCGTTGAGCATCACGCTGAGGGGGCCGGCACCACCATTCCGGGCCAGTTCGAACAACCCCTGGGCGAAAGCAATGGCGTCTTCGTCCTGTTGATTGTCGGGGTTCTGGGGCCTGGTTGGCTTGTCGTGGCTCATGGTTTTCCTCTGGTTTCATAGCGAATCTTGAGCAACCGTAACACGCCTGGAGCCAGCCAAGAATTGGACTTGGGTACGGTATGGATCTGGACAGACCCACAACGCCACTGTTAAAACCGTGCTATCAGGTAAGCAAAACCATCAAGGGTACAGGAGAACAGGACTGTGAAAATCAAGGTTCGAGGTATTGAAGAAGGCCAGCCGGTGCCGGAGAAATTCGCGTTTGGTGTCTACAGCGAACAGGACCACATGAGCTTTGGCCCCAACCGCAACCCGGAACTGGTCTGGGAAGACGCGCCGGAGGGCACCAGGAGTTTCGTGGTGATGATGTTTGACCCGGACGTGCCCAGCGTGGCGGACGACGTCAATCAGGAAGGCAAAACCGTGTCGAAGGACATTCCCCGGGTGGATTTTTTCCACTGGCTGCTGGTGGACGTGCCGGCCACCACGTCCCGCATCCCCGAGGGCGAGGACAGCGATGGTGTGATTCCCAAGGGCAAGGAGCCCGGTCCGGGCCCGATCGGTATCCGTGGCGTGAACAACTACACCCAGTTCCTGGCTGGCAATCCCGACATGGCAGGAACCTATGCCGGTTACGACGGTCCCTGTCCGCCCTGGAACGATGAGATCCTCCATCATTACCACTACGAAGTGCACGCGCTGGATGTTGAAACTCTGGGGCTGGATGGTGAGTTCGATGGTGCCGCAGTTCGTGAAGCCATGGCAGGTCACGTTCTGGCCAGCGCCCGGGTGACCGGTACCTACACGCTGAATCCGGATTTACGTAAAGACTGAGCAGCCACAGGCTGGCGCCATCCGCAAGAAAGCCGGAATGTCGGGTGACCGACGTCCGGCTTTTTTATGCGCGACCATTTACGGTGATTTTCGACTCGGTTCAGCCTGTGCCTGCGAGTAACTGTTCGAAGGTAGTGATGGTTCCCGGACTGTCCGGCTCATAGCCGGGAAGGTGTTCGATCCGATCGATAAAGGCCTGCGAGCGCATCAGCTCAATCAGGTGCGACAGGTTGTCCTGCCCCAGCCGCTCTTCATGGCAGAGCAGGAGGTAGTGCTCGCTGGCCATTTCCACGAAATCAAGGTTGAACTGGCTGGCCGCCGCTTCCACGCCGAAGCCAACATCCGCCATTCCCGACGCGACAAAGGCAGCGACGGCTGTGTGTGTGAACTCGTGCTGAGGCGAGCGGTTGATGCTCTTTTCAGTGAGTCCCGCCTGACGTAGCAGAAGGTTGAACAGGATGCGGGTGCCGGAATGGCGATCACGGCCGATAAAACGGAGCCCGGAAGCGGCCAGTTCCGACAGGTTATGGACCTTCACCGGGGCGTCCTTGCGCATCATCAGGCCTTCGCGCCGGGTGACAAAACGAATCAGCCGGAATCGTTTGCCGGCCAGCTGATGCTGGTAATGGGCCATGATCTCCCGGGCCCGTTCCGGGCAGGTGGGAAAGTGAAAGCTTGCCAGGTCGCATTCGCCGCGATTGAGGGCGGTCAGTGCCTCTTCGGGGTTACGGTATTGGAGGTTGACTTCAACGCGGTCAGAGAACTCCGGGAGCAGGGCCACGGCATACCCGTGGCTGGCGTGAAGACGAAGGACCGGGTGCTCACCGGCCAGCAGTTGCTGGATCTGGTCGTTAAATTCGGACGCCATGCTGTCGATCTGAGGCCCGAGCCGGGCTTTGACCCGCTGATCTGCCCACAGCAATTTCTCGCCCAGGGCGGACAGCTCGGTGCCGTGCCCCTTGCGCATGATCACCAGTGGCATTCCGAAAACATCGGAACTGCGATTGAGCAAGTTCCAGGCGTGGCGGTAAGACACGCCGGCCGCCTCTGCCGCCGCGGTCAGTTTGCCACTGTCGCGGATCGTTTCGAGCAGGCGGAATAATACCGGCTCGAACAGCTCACCGTTATCGGTTCGGAAGACCCAGGCAGGGGAAATAGACAGCCTTTTCTTATGCATTCCTATTCATATTCCGTCGGCGATGATGGAGTGGTAGCGTATGGCTATTACTGTTCAGATACTGTAACAGAACAAGAAATAATAGGAACAAGTATGCATATGTCAGAGGTGAATCAGCAATCACTCGGCGCCATGGCTTACGCCCGCGACTGGACACCTGACATGGTCCGGGCGGAAATGGACGCCCTGAAACACAAGCCTGGCGCCCTGCTCCCCATCCTGCACGCCGTCCAGAACCGGATTGGTTACATCCCCGAGGGCGCCGTGGCCATCATCGCTGAGGCGCTGCAGCAGACCCGTGCCGAAGTCCATGGTGTGATCAGCTTCTACCACCATTTCCGCACTCATCCGGTGGGCAGCAAGGTGATTCACGTGTGTCGCGCCGAGGCCTGTCAGGCCATGGGTGGGCGCATGCTTGAAGCGCATATCAAGGACCGCCTGGGGGTGGACTATCACGGCACCTCAGCCGACAACGAGTTTACCCTGGAGCCTGTCTACTGCCTGGGCAACTGCGCCTGTGCCCCTTCCATCCGCGTGAATGACGATATCCACGGCCGCATGACGCCGCAGAAGTTTGATCGCCTGGCGGACAAGCTCACCACGTCCGCGCTGGACATCCGGTAATCACGGGAGCATCGATGATGGCAACCAGAATCTACGTGCCCTGCGATACCACCGCCCTGTCCATGGGGGCGGATGACGTGGCGAGACTGATAGAACACCATGCCGGAGTTCAGGGTGTGGCTATTGAACTGGTTCGTAACGGTTCCCGAGGGTTGTTCTGGCTTGAACCAATGGTGGAAGTCGAGACGGCCAGCGGCCGGATCGGCTATGGCCCGGTGGAACCGGATGACGTTCAGGGGCTGGTGGAGGCCGGGTTGTTCGATGGTGCGTCCGGCCATCCTCTGTTTCTTGGCCCGGTGGCCGATATTCCCTACCTGAAACGCCAGCAACGCCTGACTTTTTCCCGTATTGGCATCACCGATCCGCTGTCGATTACCGACTATCGTGATCATGGCGGCTTTGACGGCCTGGAAACGGCGATCAGCGTGGAGCCCCAGGGCATTGTCGACGAGGTCAAAGTCTCCGGCCTCCGTGGTCGGGGTGGCGCAGCCTTTCCCACCGGTATCAAGTGGCAGACCGTACACGATGAGCCCTGGCAGCAGCAGAAATACGTCGTCTGCAACGCCGATGAGGGTGATTCCGGCACCTTCGCAGACCGGCTCGCCATGGAATGTGACCCTTACATGCTGATCGAAGGCATGACCATTGCCGGGCTGGCGGTTGGGGCGACCCAGGGATTCATCTATCTGCGGTCGGAATACCCGGTGGCGCACCGCATTCTGAATGAAGCGATTCGTCGTGCCGAAGCCGAAGGCTATCTGGGCCAGGATGTTCGGGGCAGCGGTCGTGCCTTCGATCTGGAAGTGCGGCTGGCGGCGGGCGCCTACATCTGTGGTGAGGAGACCTCGCTGTTGGAAAGCCTGGAGGGCAAGCGCGGCCTGGTTCGAGCAAAGCCGCCCCTGCCCGCGATCAAAGGGCTGTTCGGCCAGCCCACCGTGGTCAATAACGTACTGTCGTTTGCCGCCGTACCGTTCATTCTGGCTCAGGGTGGCCATGCTTATGCGGACTACGGTATGGGGAAATCACGGGGCACCCTGCCGATCCAGTTGGCGGGCAACATCCGCCAGGGCGGCCTGATCGAACTGGCTTTTGGCGTTAGTTTGCGGGAGATCCTCGAAGATTTCGGTGGCGGCACCTTCTCGGGCCGCCCCATGAAAGCGGTCCAGGTGGGCGGCCCGCTGATGGCGTATATGCCGGAAAGTCAGTGGAACACGCCCATGGATTACGAGGCCTTCGGCCAGCTTGGCGCGGGTATCGGCCATGGCGGCGTGGTGGTGTTTGACGACACCGTGGACATGGGAGAGCAGGCCCGGTTCGCCATGGAGTTCTGCACCGTGGAGTCCTGCGGCAAATGCACGCCCTGCCGGATCGGATCGGTGCGTGGTGTGGAAGTGATTGACCGGATACGCGCCGGTGAGAACCGTGAGGCCAATCTGGTTCTGCTGGAAGAGCTGTGCGAGACCATGGTCGACGGTTCCCTGTGTGCAATGGGGGGCATGACCCCGTTCCCGGTACAGAGCGTGATGAAACATTTCCCGGACGACCTGACGGCCTGACCGATGCGAGTGGAGGCAATAACGATGTTGCAATATTTTGATCCGGGCACTTTTAACCGAGGTACAGGCGGCCTGAACCCCGATATCGACTATGGTACGCCGCCCAGCACCTCCGAAACCCTGGTTAGCCTGTCCATTGACGGCACCGATATCGCAGTGCCCGAAGGCACTTCGGTGCTGCGGGCAGCCACCCTGGCGGGTATCAACATTCCCAAGCTGTGCGCATCGGACAACCTCGAAGCCTTCGGTTCCTGTCGCCTGTGCGCGGTGGAGATCGAGGGCCGCCGCGGCTATCCGGCCTCCTGTACCACGCCGGTGTCCGAGGGCATGGCCGTCACCACCCAGAACGGCAAGCTGGCGAAGCTGCGGCGCAACATCATGGAGCTGTACATTTCCGACCACCCGCTGGACTGCCTGACCTGCCCGGCCAACGGCGACTGTGAACTGCAGGACGTGGCCGGCGCCGTGGGCCTGCGGGAAGTCCGCTATGGCTTCGAGGGTGATAATCACCTGAACGCCGAAGTGGATGACTCCAACCCCTATTTCAGCTTTGACCCCAGCAAATGTATCGTCTGCTCCCGTTGCGTGCGTGCCTGCGAGGAAGTGCAGGGCACCTTTGCCCTGACCATTGACGGCCGCGGCTTCGACTCCAAGGTATCTGCGGGCCAGAACGATCCGTTCATGGATTCCGAGTGCGTGTCCTGCGGCGCCTGCGTGCAGGCCTGCCCCACCTCCACATTGATGGAAAAGAGCGTGATCGACGCCGGCCAGCCCGAGCACAGCGTGGTCACCACCTGTGCATACTGCGGCGTGGGCTGCTCGTTCAAGGCGGAGATGAAAGGCGACCAGCTGGTGCGCATGGTTCCCTACAAGGGCGGCGATGCCAACCACGGTCACTCCTGCGTGAAAGGCCGCTTTGCCTTTGGCTATGCCACCCACAAGGACCGCATCAAGGAGCCGATGATCCGGGACTCCATCAACGACCCCTGGAAAGTGGTGTCCTGGGAGGAGGCCATCGAGTTCTCCGCGACGAAACTCAAGGACACCCAGGCCAGATATGGCCGGGAAAGCATCGGTGGTATCACCTCCTCACGCTGCACCAACGAGGAAACCTATCTGGTGCAGAAGCTGATCCGCGCCGCGTTCGGCAACAACAACACCGATACCTGTGCGCGGGTCTGTCATTCACCCACCGGCTTCGGTCTGAAGACCACCATGGGCGAGTCCGCCGGGACCCAGACCTTTGACTCGGTGATGAAGGCTGACACCATGATCGTAATCGGTGCCAACCCCACCGACGCCCACCCGGTGTTCGCCTCCCAGATGCGCAAGCGGCTGCGCCAGGGCGCGAAGCTGATTGTGATTGATCCACGCCGCATCGACCTGCTGAAAACACCCCACGGCACCGAAGGCATTCACCTGCCGCTACGCCCGGGCACTAACGTGGCGATGATCAATGCCCTGGCCCATGTGATTGTGACCGAGGGCCTGGAAGACAAAGCGTTCATCGAAAGCCGGTGTGAGCCCAGGCAGTACAAACAATGGCGGGAATTCATTGCCGAGGAGCGACACTCTCCGGAAGCCCTTGAGGCGGTCACTGGAGTATCGGCCGACCTGGTGCGTCAGGCCGCGCGGTCCTATGGCGAAGCGGGTAATGGTGCCATCTATTACGGCCTCGGGGTCACCGAGCACAGCCAGGGTTCGACCATGGTGATGGGCATAGCCAACCTGGCCATGGCCACCGGCAACATCGGCCGTGAAGGCGTTGGCGTGAATCCGTTACGGGGCCAGAACAACGTTCAGGGTTCCTGCGACATGGGCTCCTTCCCCCACGAACTGCCGGGCTATCAGCATGTGGGCGACCCGGCCGTTCGAGCCAGGTTTCAGGAGGCCTGGAATGTGGCCATTGACGATGAGCCGGGCCTGCGGATTCCCAACATGTTTGATGCCGCCATCGCCGGCAGCTTCAAGGCCATGTATGTGCAGGGCGAGGACATTGCCCAGTCCGATCCCAATACCCAGCATGTGGAGGCGGCGCTCAGTTCGCTGGATTGCCTGATCGTGCAGGACATCTTCCTCAACGAAACCGCCAAGTACGCCCATGTGCTGCTGCCGGGTTCGACGTTCCTGGAAAAGAACGGCACTTTCACCAACGCCGAGCGCCGCATTAACCGGGTGCGTAAAGTGATGGCGCCGGTGGCGGGCCTGGAAGACTGGGAAGTCACCATGGCATTGTCGAACGCGCTGGGCTATCCGATGCAGTACCGTCATCCGTCCGAGATCATGGATGAGATCGCCCGCCTGACGCCGACGTTTACCGGTGTCAGTTACGACAAGTTGGACGAACTGGGCAGCATCCAGTGGCCCTGTAACGACAAGCATCCCGACGGCACGCCCACCATGCACACCCTCGATTTCCCGATCGGCAAGGGCAAGTTTGCGGTCACCGAGTATGTTGCCAGCGAGGAAAAAACCAATCGCAAGTTCCCGCTGTTGCTGACCACCGGTCGCATCCTGAGCCAGTACAATGTCGGTGCCCAGACCCGACGCACCGAGAACAGCCAGTGGCATCAGGAGGATGTACTGGAAGTTCATCCCAGCGATGCCGAACTCAGGGGCATCCGCGAGGGCGACTGGCTGGGCATCACCAGCCGTGTGGGCCAGACGGTCCTGCGGGCAAGAATCAGTGATCGCATGTTGCCGGGGGTGGTGTACACCACCTTCCACCACCCGGGCAGCGGTGCCAATGTGATCACCACCGACAGCTCTGACTGGGCCACCAACTGCCCGGAATACAAGGTGACTGCGGTGCAGGTGGAGAAGGTCTCGCAGCCGTCGGAATGGCAACGCCACTTCGAGCAGTTTGACCAGCGCCAGCAAGGGTTGTTGGAACCGTCGGCCAGCCATATGGAGCAACCCGATGCCACGGCACTCAAATAACCCGGAGCTGGCAGTCATGCCAGTGATGGGGCCAGACCCTGAGAAGGGTGCGCCAGCGTCCTGTGACCTCCCGGTGGAGGTTCATGGCGGTATTGAGGGCGCCCCCGGTCAGGATAGTGTCGCCGAAGAGGTGCCGGTGGCGATGGTTTATAACGGCATATCCCATGCGGTAATGATGGCATCGCCTTGTGATCTGGAGGATTTTGCACTGGGTTTCAGTCTGACCGAAGGCATTATCGACAGCCCCGGGCAGTTGTTTAACCTGAACGTACATGCCGTCGACGAGGGCATCGCTATCGAGATGCACATCGCCGGCGACTGTTTTGCCCATTTGCGCCAACAGCGACGGAATATGACCGGACGAACCGGCTGCGGGCTATGCGGCACCGAATCCCTGGCCCATGCGGTCCGGGCGATCCCCCGCGTGCCGCTTCGCCCGATACCGGATGATGAAGACGTTCAGCGCGCTCTGAGCAGCCTTCGGCACTACCAGCCCCTGCAGGAACAGACCGGCGCCACCCACGGTGCAGCCTGGTGCGATAGCCAGGGCCGCATCGAACTGGTTCGGGAAGATGTCGGCCGTCATAACGCACTCGATAAACTGATCGGCGCACGGATACACAAGAAGGGCGAGTCGGCCTTCGACGATGGCTTTGCACTGGTTTCCAGTCGCGCCAGCTTCGAGATGGTGCAGAAAAGTGCCAGTGTCGGTATTGGTTGCCTGGTGGCTGTCTCTGCGGCCACGGCACTGGCGGTCCGGGAAGCGCGAACGGCCGGCATGACCCTGATCGGGTTCGCCCGCCCTGGGCGGCATGTCATCTACAATCGGGGCGACAGTGGCCAACCTTCCGAGGAACGCGAGCATGAGTGACCAGCAGTTGCGGAACCTGATCAAGATGATCAACCAGATCAGTGATAACAACCTCCATCATGGCGATGAGGTCGAGGCGGCGGAGGTGGTCGCCACCCACATCAGGAAGTTCTGGGCCCGGAGTATGAAACAGCAGATCAGCGATTATGCAACGTCGGACGGGGCAGAGTTGAATGCCGTTTCCCGGCTGGCCGTCGAGCGCCTCTCGTTGTAAGAACTGATGGTTTTGATTTAGACAATGAGAATTGTTAGCATTTGCACCTCGTTAACATGAGGTAATGTCTGTCATCCTGAAGGGTGCGGGCAAAATGCATTAACCATTCGAGATTTGTCTATGAAAACTCCGGAGTCACGTCCCCTGCTGCTGGCGCTGGCCATAGCGGCTGTTCACGGTTCTGCACTGGCGCAATCTTCGTCCAATACCCAATCCGGCGACAACGCCAAAGCGTTACCGGACCTGGTTATCACGGCCACCCGCAACAAAAGCACAGCGGGAGAGACTCCGCAGAAGACAACCATCATTACCCGCGAGCAGATCGAACAACAGCAGGCGATTTCCAATGACCCCGGCCAGGTGCTGAGCAACCTGATTCCTTCCTACTCTCCGGGCCGTCAGAAACTGTCCAACGCCGGTGAAACCTTCCGGGGCCGGTCACCCCTGTTCCTGGTGGACGGTGTGCCGCAGAGCAATCCACTGCGGGACAGCGCGCGGGACAGATACACCATCGATCTGGATATGGTCGAGCGTATCGAAGTAATCCACGGTGCCAGTGCGGAGCACGGCCTGGGTGCGACGGGTGGCATCATCAATTTTGTAACTCGCAGGCCCGACAGCGGTGAGGTTTCCCAGTCTGTGTCGGCCAGCGTGACCAGTGACGACAACGTGGACTCCGATGGCCAGGGTTACAAAGTGGGCTACCGGATCAGCGGTCAGCAGGGCCGCTGGGACTATCTTCTGGGCGGGAACATTCAGGAGCGCGGCGTGTTCTACGATGGCGAGGACCGCCTGATCGGGGTGGCCTATCCCGGTGAACTCCAGAACACCGAAAGCTATGACGTATTGGCCAAGCTGGGTTACTGGCTGGATGACGACCAGAACGTGGAGTTTTTCATCAACCGCTTCCAACTGGAAGGCAAAGGCGGTTACGTACCGGTACCCGGCGACCGCGACAACGGAGTACCCACAACAGCACGTCCAGGCATCATTGATGGTGAACCGGGAGAGAACGAAGTCACCACCGCTCGCCTTTCTTACTCGCACGGCGATTGGCTGGGCAACCAGGTGGATACCCAGCTATACAGCCAGACCTTCCGGGCCCGGTTTGCCACCACGCCGTTCTTCCCCTATGTGGACGCCAACGGCAACGATCAGCTCGACCAGACCCGTAATGAATCCGACAAGGTGGGCGCCAAGTTCACCCTCACCCGCGACGGCCTGCTGAACGATTACCTGACCCTGACAACGGGGCTGGATGTTCTTCAGGATGAAACCCGCCAGACGCTGGTGGAAACCGGGCGTACCTACGTACCCAAATCGCAGTTCCGCAACTACGCAGCCTTCCTGCAGGGCGATGTTGCGGTCACCAACCGTTTGACCCTGCACACCGGTGTCCGCTATGAACATGCGGAGCTTAAGGTCGACACCTACAACACCATCGACCGTAGCAATGTCACCCAGGATAACGTCACCGTCCAGGGTGGCAATCCGGACTTCAATGAAACCCTGTTCAATGCGGGTGTTGTCTATCAGGCGACGGACCAGTTGCAGCTGTTTGCGAACTATTCCGAGGGCTTCGGCATGCCAGATGTTGGCCGTGTACTGAGGGGAATCAGCGACGCGGGGCAGGACGTTGATAATCTGTTGGTACTGGAGCCGATCATCACTGATAACCGTGAGATTGGTGGCCGTTTCGACTGGGACCGCTATCACTTTGAGGTGAGTTACTACGAGTCGGATTCCGACTTTGGTGAGCGCCTGACGGAAGTGAACGGCACCTGGGTCGGCAACCGGGAAAAAACCGAGATCCAGGGTGTGGAAATCACCGCCGATGCGGACCTGAACGACGCGCATAACCTGGCGTTCTCCTACACCTATGCGGATGGTGAGTCCGACACCGACGGTGATGGCGATGTAGACACTGAGCTGAGCGGCATCAATATTGCGCCGGAAACCCTGAAACTGAGCTGGTCAGCTGCCTGGACGAAGAGGCTGTCGAGCCACCTTCAGTTCACCCAGTTCCTGGACCGGGACATCGAAGGAGATGACCTGGACTTCGACGGATACGGGTTGGTGGATGGCTCTATGGCCTACCGGACCCGTGCCGGGAAGTTCTCCCTGGGCATCGAGAACCTGCTGGATAAGGACTACTTCACGTACTACTCCCAGTCTGCCCGGGTGAGTGACGAGTACTATTTCCAGGGCCGTGGCCGCACCGTCACCCTTGGTTATCAGCTCGACTTCTGAGCAGTCGGCATCCCAAAGCCCGGGGTCTCAGTGCTCCGGGTTTTTACTGTCACCCCAGTTCCCGCCTGAGTCGGTACAGCAGGTACACGAAGAAGGGCGCACCGATGCCCGCAACGAAAATGCCGGCCGGTAGATCCCTGGGTATGAACGCTACCCGACCCACCCAGTCCGCATAGAGAAGAATCAATGCGCCGATCAGTGCCGCGATGGGCAACAGCCCCGTGTGGCCACTGTTGACCAGTCGTCGCGCCATGTGTGGCGCAATCAGGCCGATGAACCCGACCGCCCCGGCATAGGCCACGGCAGAGCCAGCGAGGGCCACTGCCAGCATCAGAAACAGCAAACGATGGCCCTGTAGGGCGCTACCCAGGCCCAGCGCCATATCTTCCCCCATGGATTGTGCATCGAGGTGTCTGAGCTTGATCAGCGCCAGGGGCCAGCACGCCATCAGCCAGGGAGTCAGGGCGGTGACGTCGTGCCACTGCGAGGCGTAGAGGCTGCCAGTGAGCCAGATATAGGCGTTCATTGCGGTGGCATCGGGGCTCAGGACCAACAGCAGGGTGGTCACTGCGGTCAGCCCGGCTGCCAGCCCGACGCCCACCAGCACCAGCCTGGCGGGGCTGATCCCCTTCTGCCAGGCCAGGGCCGTAATGCCCAGGGCCACGACAAAGGCGCCCCCCATGGCGACGGGCGCCAGTAGCAGCGAGGTTCCGGTGACACCCCCGAGCCAGAGGAACAGCACCGCGGCGGCCGACGCCCCACTGGTGATGCCAATGACATCCGGTGACGCCAGCGGGTTTCTCACCAGACCTTGCAGGATGAGACCGGCTGAGCCCAGAGCGGCGCCCACCAGTATGGCCATGAATATTCTGGGCAGGCGAATTTCCAGAATAATCAGTGCCAGCTCTGACTGATCCGGGGCGACCAGCGTGGCGAGTACGTCTGTAACCGAGGTGGGATGGCTGCCGGATGTAAGCGCGAGAACACTGCTGACAGCCAGTAACACTGCGAGCACACCGGTGACCACCAGAACTCTGGTATTGAGTTTGATCGACCAGCGGTCGTTACGGGAGCGAAGTATCAGGGTTCGGCTCATGATACTTTCCTCACGTGTCGGGCGAGATGGAGGAACAGCGGTGTGCCCAGCAGCGCTGTCATGACTCCCACGGGAATCTCCTGGGGTGGTATCACCAGCCTGGCGAGGGTGTCGGCAGCCAGCAGCAGCGTGGCGCCAATAATGGCCGACAGGGGCAGCAGCCAGCGATGATCCGTGCCAAAGAGGCCGCGGGCCATGTGTGGCACGATCAGGCCGACAAAGCCGATCAGCCCCGCCATGGCCACCGAAGTGCCTGCCAGGACAATCACCACCAGACCGATCAACAATCGCACCTGCCCTACTCTGAGCCCCAGGCCGCGGATGACCTCATCGTCCAGCCCGAGCAGGTTCAGTTGTCGGGACAATAGCAACGCGAGGATCAGGGCGCCGCCGAACAGCGGCAACAATGGCGCTATCGCATCCAGGTCGCGCCCTGAAACGGAACCCGCCAGCCAGAACAGGATACTTTCGAAACGGTCCTGGTTGAGGATCAGCAACCCCTGGGCAAAGGAGACAAACAGCGCTGTCACCGCGACGCCGGCGAGCACCGTGCGCACGGGCGAAACACCGCGCCCGGCTTCCTGCCCCAGGAAATACACCAGCACGGCGGCCGTGGCGGCGCCGATAAAGGCCGCCCATACCAGTTGCGATGGCGAGGTCAGCGAAAACAGCGTGGCGCCGACAACCACGAAAAACATGGCGCCGGCATTGATGCCGAGAATGCCGGGTGACGCCAGTGGATTGCGGGTCAGTGTCTGCATCAGCGCTCCGGCAATGGCCAGGCCGGCACCCACGACCACGGAGGTCACGGTTCGCGAAAAGCGTTCCGAGTGAATGACCAGATGCTCGAGTGAGCCGGGGTCGTAGTCCGTCAGGCTGTTGATCAGCATTGCCAGCGATACAGGAATGTGACCGAATATCAGGCTGGATACCGTGGCGGCCAGCAGCAGGCCCAGGCAGAGCAGGGTTCCCAGCATTTTTGCCGGTGGGGTGGTCAGCATCGTGGGCACCCCTGATGTTCAGGTTGGTGGAGGTCGTAGTGCTGGTAGAGTTCGTCCAGCATCCGATTGGCGGCAATAATGCCAGCGCCCATGTTCCAAGTGACCGGGTCCACCTGATAGACGTCGTTTTGCCGCACGGCCTTCAGGTTATTCCAAAGGGGGTGGCTGGACCAGGTGTTGAACGTGCGCTGAACGGCGGGATCGTCCTCCATGAAGATGAAGACGGCCTCGGCGTCCATGGCCGGGATGCTTTCCTGGCTGGTGAGTTTTATGCCCCAGCTTTCCTGGCGATGGGAGGCTGGGGCGGTGAAGCCAAGCTCGTCCAGCACGGAGCGGGCGAAGCCGCCGTAGTAGATGCGGGCATGGTCGGCCCGAAAACTCAGGATTGCCACCTCCTGGGGCCACTGTTCACCCAGCTTTTGGCGGATTCGGGTTCTGAAATCCTCAACCCGCTCCTGCCAGCGCGTCAGCAATGCCTCACCACGAGCTGTGCGGCCAGTGGCCTTTGCCATCATCGTAAGCAGTGCCTTGAAGTCGTAGACATTGCCCGGTATCACCGTGGGCGCGATGCGTTCCAGCAAGGGGTAGACGGTGCGATGCCGGTTCCTGGCGCCAACAATCAGGTCCGGCGACAGCCAGGCGATGCGCTCCAGGTCAGGCTGGGTTTCAAGTCCCAGATAGGTCACGCCCTGAAGGTCTTCACGCAGATACTGATACATCGGCTTTTCGGTCCAGGACTCCACCACGCCAATGGGTTTGATCCCCAGCGCCACAGCGGTATCGGTGGCGCCCTGATACAGGGATACCACGCGATCAGGCCGGCCCGCGATGGTTGCTTCACCAAGGGCATGCTCCACGGTGGTTACCGGGGTAGTTGTGATGGCAGCGATGGCTGCGGGGGATTGAAGGAGACAGGTAACGATCAGCAGGAAGCTGGCGTAGCGGTGCATGATAAATCCGGTTGTTTGGCGGACAGCAACTATGGGCTGATTTGATGGGGTCAATTTGATAATGAGAATGGGAGATAATATCATCTGACTTCACTCGAAAGCGACGCCAATATGCCCCTGAATCGACATTCCCCATCCCCGGACTACGATCGCCAGCCGCGACTGCGGGGTGACTCAGTGTGTGCGGGATACAACGGCCGGCAGGTGCTGACGAACGTGGATTTCACGGTGCATGAGGGCAGTGTCACTGTCCTGCTGGGGCCGAACGGCTCGGGCAAATCCACCCTGCTCAAAACCCTGGCCCGAACGCTGGCCCCCAGCGCTGGCAAGGTGCTTCTTGACGGCAACGACATCCATCGTCAGCCCACCCGCACCGTCGCGCAACAGCTCGGAATACTGCCACAGAGCCCCACCGCCCCGGATGGGCTGACCGTCAGGGAGTTGGTAGGGCTTGGACGTTTCCCCTATCAGAGCCTGATGCGCCAGTGGTCCCGGCACGACGAAGCCGCCGTTGAGGAGGCCATGGCCGTGGCGGACGTTGCGACGTTTGCTGACCGGCCGGTGGATGCGCTCAGTGGCGGGCAGCGTCAGCGCTGCTGGATTGCCATGGTGCTGGCCCAGGAAACCGATCTGCTTCTGCTTGATGAACCCACCACGTTTCTGGACCTGAAGGTACAGGTGGACCTGCTGGAACTGCTGGTATCCCTGGCGCACACACAGGGGCGGACGCTGTTGGTAGTGCTCCACGATCTCAACCTGGCGGCAGCCTACGCCGACCGGCTGGTAATGATGAAGGCGGGCCGGATTCTGCACGACGGCCCACCGGAGACCGTGTTTACCGCCGACAACCTCAAGCAGGTGTTTGATCTTGATGCCCAGGTCATCCGTGAACCTTTGGCGGGCCGGCCGGTTTGTGTGCCGGTAAAACGAACCGTGGCAGAGACCGCCTCCTTCAACTCTTCGGTGGCAACGACATGAGTGCCTCCGCCCATCGGTTCTGTGCTGTCGACGGTATTGAGGCCGGCGATCCTCTTGCCGGCACAGCAACCCATGCCGAGAGTAATCTTCTGATCAGTTGGCCGCGGCCGAAGTGGTCGCGAAGCCTGCGAATTGCCCGTGATATGGATGACGACCTGGCATCACGGGTCAACCGTCTTGCGGCCAGTGGTCGGCGGGTGAACCTGATTCACCAGCGTGGTCGGCCGGCGCTCAGGCACCGACTTTACCTATTGCCGGAAGGCCGCAGCTTTGACGTTGAGCGGCGTGACCTGCCGGCGTTTCTGGAGGCCCTGGAGTCCGGCAACGACCTGAGTGGGTGGGCTGGCACAGCGATGACGGCCTCCCTGGTGCTGTGTTGCACCCATGGCCGCAAGGACAAGTGTTGTGCCAAGTTTGGATATGCGACCTATCAGGAGCTCGCCCGTACAGTCGCAGACCGGGACCTGCCGTTTGAGGTCTGGGAAAGTTCCCATCTGGGCGGATGCCGGCTTGCGGCGAGCATCATGGTGTTCCCGTCCATGCGCAAATATGGCCGCGTTGCGCCGGAACAGGTGCTGCCTTTTCTGCAGCATGAGGCCGATGGCCTTCCCTACCTGCCCTGTTATCGTGGCCAGTCGCTGCTGACGCCTGCCCAGCAGTGCGCTGAAATCTCCGCCCTGGAGTGGCTTTCAGATAGAAACATCCGTGCGGCACTGTCAGTTGGTCCGGAAGCTTCCTGTGATGACAGCAAGGAGGTTGCGGTGCAAGTGGACTGGGCGTCGAATGATGATTCCGGGGCACTGACAGCCCGATGCGGCACCATGGAGGTCGTGCGCGTCGATACCTGTGCGGACCTGGACGAGGGCCCTACGGCGTCGCTTTGCTGGGTGGTAAAAAACATAAGGCCGCTGTGAGCGGCCTTATGTGTGGTGTTTACCTGTCCAACGTTTACCAGTCGACCCCATAAGTCACCATGACCGAGCGGCCCGGTGCAGCGGTGTACTGGGTGTCGAAATTATAGATCTGCGAGATCACCGGGAAGTAGTCTTCATTCAGCAGATTGTTGATGGCCAGGGTGATATCCCCGTTTCCGGTCCGCCAGGTGCTGGTCAGATCCAGAACCGTGAAGGACTCCACCTCGCCCTGGCCAAAACCGCTACCGCTAAAGCGGTCGCGATCACCTACGACCATGGCCTGCAGGCGATTGCTCCAGCGCGCAGTGGTATCGTGTTCCACATAGCCGGTGAGCTTGAGTGGCGAAATCCGGTTACCGGCAAGATAGGTGTCGTAGCTGCCATCATCGTCAGAATCGACTTTGCCTTCCATCCAGGTAAAGGTGCCGCCGGCACTCAGGTCGCGGGTGGGATAGGTGTTGAGCTCTGCCTCGAAACCGTAGATACGTTCAGGACTGCGCAGCACGGGAATGGGCTCGTCGGCGTTGGCTGCCGCGAGGCTGGTTCCCAGTTCCGACTCACTGTAGAACAGCGTCAGTGCAAGATCGGCGCGGTCCCAGACGGCCTCGGTGCCAACCTCGTAGTTGTCGACCACCTGTGGCTCAGGGCGGATCTGATCCAGCGATGTGCCCTGCTGGGGCTGGCGCAGGGTGCGGCCAATCTCCGGCACCGTGAAGCCCTGAGAGAAGCTGGCGGTTGCTGCCCAGACATCGTTCACCTGGTATCGGGCACCGGTATTGAAGACCGTTTCGCTGTACTCCAGCTCACCGCCTTCGACGTCTGCACCAAACACCGTGGTGTAGTCGTCCACCTCGAACCAGAATTTTTCGTAGCGGACGCCGGCATTAACGGTCCACTTCGGATTCAGCCGAAGTTCCGCCTGCAGGAACGGCGCCACACTGTTCTGGTCCATTTCAGGTACGAACGTCCGCCCGTCTTCCAGGGGCTGGGCCGTGGTTTCCATCAGTGTGTCCAGGCCCCAGAGCAACTTGGCGCCAGACATGACGTCAAACGGCGTCTCGAAGTCCAGACGGGAGCCGATGCGCTCCGATTCGGTCAGCGACTGTCCACCGCCGGGATAGAAGGTGGCGAAGTACCCGAAGCGGGTCATGTAGTCGCGATAATACAGCTGCGCACCCAGGGATGTGTCGCCGAACAGTTGCTGGTCGCTGTAGGTCAGGTTCACGTTCAGGTTTTCAGTGCCCTGATCCTCGCCACCCGGGTCGCCTTTGACGGCGCGGGTTTTCTGCTCGCCGTACACGCCCGCTTCAAGGACGTAATTGGTGTCCTGCTTGATGTCGTAGTAGCTGGTGGTCAGTTCCAGGCGCTTGTCGGCGTCCAGGTCGAAGCCGAGCTTTGCCAGCACGTCGAACTCGCGGGAGTCGGCAATGCCACCCTGGCCGTTCGGGTCCGGCGGGATGCGGTCGCCATCGGCATCGAAGACATTAGCGCGTTTTTCGTAGGAGCCTCGGAGCTGGTAGTCAAAGGCTCCTGAGCCACCGGTCACGCTCTGGGATAGCCCGAATTGTTCGCTGTCCTTGATGTGCTCGGTCGAGAAACCACCATTCAGTTCGGTGCGGTATAAGGGGGCGCCTTTCTCATTCTTGCGGGTGATGATGTTGATGATGCCGCCGGTACCGCCAAAGCCGTACACACCATTGGAGCCCCGGATTACTTCGATGCGCTCGATCGATGACGGGTCAATGGAGTTCAGGGAGTGAAGCCCGTCGCGCAGGCTGATGGTCTGGGGGATGCCGTCAATCAGTACGAACAGGTTTCGGCCACGCAGCGTCTGCGCCACACTGGTTAAACCGTGGGTAGAGGGCGACAGGCCTGGAACGGTTTTGGCCAGAATATCGCCCACGTTGCCACCCAATGAGGACTGTTTGTCGATGGCGTCGCGGTCAACCACGGTGACCGCACCGGGGTTGACGTTGAGGGAGTCGAGACCGCGAGTGGCGGTTACTTCAAGTGTATCAAGAGATTTCGGTGCCTGATCGGTGCCTTCCTGAGCAGTTGCGGTTGTGGCGCATCCAAGCGCGAAGATCAGGGAATAGCGAAGAGGGTTGGGTTGTTTGAACATGGTTCTCGGCACCTGATGGTTGTTTTTCGTCACGATGCGGAAACTAAACTAAATGTAATCGATTATCAATACTAATTGCATTGTAACAATGGCCGGCTTTTCGTGTCGGTGAAAGAGCAAAGTCGATGAACCTGTAGACCTGTGGAACCTGTAGATCTTTGGAGAGTGATGTGAACAAACCTGGACGATTGATAGGCCTGATGATGTTCGCCGTCATCATGCCGGTGACCGCTGCCGCCGCTGAAGCAACGTTTGACCCGTTTCAGCGTCTGCTAACACAGTACCTGACAGAGTCGACAACGACCGAGGGTGGCCTGGTTTCCGCATTTGACTATGAGGCGGCCCTGGCCTCATCGCAGACCGACGGCCTGCTGGCGGATCAGCGTGACCGTCTTGCAGATTTCGATCCCGGCACCCTCGATGGCGAGGCTGAATCCGTCGCCTTCTGGCTCAACGCCTATAATTTCTTCATGATCGACCAGATCCTGACTGAGCGACCGGACGGAGAACTCGTCGACTCGGTCTGGGACTACGGCGGTCGCGTCAATCCCTTTGTGGACAGTGTTTTTGACCGGGAAAAATTTGAGATAGGCGGACAGGAATACAGCCTGAACCAGATGGAGAAAGATATCCTTCTTGGGGAGGAATACGCAGATAAAGGGTGGAAAGACGCGCGGGTACACTTCGCGGTGAATTGTGCGTCCGTTGGCTGCCCGCCATTGCGGGAGACTGTCTACACGGCTGACAATCTGGAAAACCTGCTGGCAGAGAATACCCGGCGTGCGTTCAATACGGATCGGCATCTGAGGATAGATACTGATACAGCGTATGTCACCGAACTGTTCAAGTGGTACGCGACGGATTTCGAAGAGGCATCGGGAACACCAAAGGCGTTTATCAGGGCCTGGGCGGATGCGTCAGTGGCGAGTCGCGTCGCGCAAACGTCTGCGATGGAGTACATCGATTACGACTGGGCGCTTAACAAGCCCGACAATTTTTCTGAATTCCGATAATCGGTGTTGGTCGGCCCGACGACTGCCGTTCATACCGGATTGGTGGCCAGGATTTTCTTCAGAAAGTCCTTGGTTCGTGGGTCCTTGGGATTATGGAAAATCTCACTGGGAGGCCCCTGCTCCACGATTCGACCTCCGTCGATAAAGATCACACGGTCGGCCACGTCCCGCGCGAAGGACATTTCGTGGGTAACCACCATCATGGTCTGGCGTTCCGAGGCCAACTGTTTCATCAGCCCCAGCACTTCTTCCACCCACTCGGGGTCGAGTGAAGAGGTGGGCTCGTCAAACAGGATGACTTCCGCGCCCGTCGCCATGGCACGGCCGATACCGACCCGCTGTTGCTGTCCGCCGGACATGGACGCCGGATAGGCATCTGCCTTGTCGGCGAGGCCGATCCGATCAAGTATCTCCCGTGCGCGCTGGTAGGCTTTTTCTTTCGGCCAGCGATCCACCACGAGCAACCGTTCCGCGATGTTCTGCAACGCGGTCTTGTTGGAGAACAGGGCATAGTTCTGGAAAACGAACGCGGTTCGCCGGCGCATGGAGAGAATGTCCGCGCGGCTGGCGCGGTTCACGTCCACGGTCAGATCACCCACGGTCATGGTGCCTTTGGTGGGTTGTTCCAGAAAGTTGACGCAGCGCAACAGGGTGGATTTTCCGGTCCCTGAGGGACCGATGATCACCACGATCTCACCTTCTTCGATGGCGAGATCGATGCCGTCGAGAACCACGGCCTTGCCAAAATGTTTGCTCAGTGATTCCAGTTTGATCATCGGCTGTAGGCCTTGTTCAGACGGATTTCCAGGTAGTGCTGAAGCTTGGAGAGCATCTCAACGACGATCCAGTACATGATGGCGGCAACAATGAAGGCCTCGAAGTACAGGAAACTGCCGGCGGCCTCTTTCTGGGTGGCACCCATCAGCTCGGTAACCCCCAGGGTAAATGCCAGGGAGGTGGCCTTGATCATGTCGATGAAGTAGTTCATCAGCGTGGGCAGTGCCACACGTGTGGCCTGGGGCAACACTATCCGTCGCATCAGCTGGCCGTTGGTCATGCCGATCGACAGGGCGGCTTCGGTCTGGCTGCGGTCCACACCCACGATGGCGGCACGTATCGATTCCGCCATGTACGCCGAAAAATGCATGGTCAGGCCCATGATGGTCGCCGTAACGCCGTCTATGACCGTCAATGCACTGACCAGTTGCGGCAGCCCGTAATAGAACAGGAACAACTGCACCAGCAGCGGAGTGCCCCGGAAAAAGGAAATGAACACGATGGTCAGCTGATTGAGTACCGGGATGCGCAGCACCCGGACGATGGCGAACAGGCAGGCAAGGATCAGCGCCAGCACCATCCCGACGCCGGCCAGTTGCAGGGTGAGGGGCAGGTACCCGAGCAACACAGGTACCAGCCCAAGCATGTATTCGACGTTCAACACGTCCATAGCGAGTCAGGCCTTGGTGGCGCCCCTCAGGGCTGGGTGATGTCGGTGCCGAACCACTTCTCTGAAATGGAGGCCAGGGTTCCGTTGTCACGCAGGGCTGCCAGGGCCGCGTTTACTTCATCACGCAACGCTCGTCCGGCGTCCGTGTCGCGAAACGGGTAGGCGTTGGTGATCTGGGAGAACGTTGGGCCGGCGAGCTCCAGCGGCAGTGGCTTCTCCTTGATGATCTGGCTGGCACTGACCCGGTCCATAACGAAGGCGTCCACGCGACCCAGAGCGGTATCACGCTCCAGATTGCTCTCATAGGTTTTGATGTTGATTTGGTCTGCATAGGGCAGTTCCCGCAACAGGGCCTCGAAGTTGGAGCCCAGATTCACCGCGACGGTTTTACCCTTCAGATCTTCCACACCCTCGACCTCGGTGTTGCCTTCCTTGGTCACTACCTGAGCACCGTCATAGACATACGGTTCGCTGAAAATGTAGGCCTTCTGGCGCTCCTCGGTGATGGTGATCTGGTTGGCAACGGTGTCGATGCGCCCGGATTCCAACATGCCAAACAGGCCTGAGAAGTTGGCGGTCTGGTACTGGATTTCACGCCCCATTTCCTTGCCAATTGCGTTCATCACATCAACTTCAAACCCTTTGAGGGTATCCTGCTCCACAAAGGTAAACGGGAAATACTGGCCGGACATTCCGACTCTCAAGGGGTCTCCCTGGGCAAGAGCCGGAGCACTTACCATCATGGATACGATGATCAACGAATGAATCAATAGTGTTTTCATAGAACCTCCTTCCAGAGTTTGTCGCCTTCACGGCCCACGTTGGGACGAGCATGGAGTTATCATACGCGCCCTTGGCGTTTATTGAGAGTCGCGGTAGCCGCGACGATGCTCTTTTCGATCACCCACAACCGATCCTGCCCCCAACAGCTGACCTCCCCGTAACGGAAGCTGGGAACGCCCCATAGCCCGCAGTCATACATGGCTTTGCGGTTGTTCTCCGCCCACTCACGCCAGCTTTGATCGTTCAATAAAGCCTTGGCTTTCTGCCAGTCCAGGCCGGCTCGTTCGACGATCATTTTAAGACCGGCATCGGTTTCGGAGCGGATGCCTTCGGCATTGACGGCCCTGGCGTAGGCCAGCATGTAGTCGGTCTCGCGACCGAGTGAGCGGGCGTATTCGAACAAGGCATAGCATCTTTCCACGCCCGGCCCCAAAGGATCGGCGACGAAACCATACGGAATGCCCAGTTTGTTGGCCTCCCTTTTGGTGTCGTGGAAGATGTACCACTTTTTGGCATCCGGTACCGACTGCCCGCGCATCAACATGGGCAGAACCGGTCTCAATTGAAGAGGAATATTCCACGCCTTGGCCAACTGGACTGCTCGCTCCAGGCTCAGATAGGAGTATGGGCTGCGGATGGAAAAGAAGACCTCAAGGGTGGTGGTCGCTCGATGGCCGTCAGCCGGGCTGGGGCTGCTACTCATCAAATCGGACCATGTGCGCGTGAAAAGGACCGCATCGGGGACGTCCCGGTTCAGTCCCTGTTCGTTTAGACGCCGCTCAAGATGATCCAGGCGGTCCACACCCCAGAACCATTCACCCAGGTACCTCGTCATGCTGCCTTGATAGTGCCCTAGCCTCCGGAGCAACCGTTCATTCTCGGACAGCTGTGCGTGGTCATACCTTGCGGGCGCTGTGTCCGGTGGCGAGCCGGAATGTGAATGCCATAGATCTTCCAGCACACGCACGGCGGTTATCAGCCCTTCACCGGTTTTTTCTGCATTGAGCAGACGGGCCGTGGCTGTCGTCAGTTCGGTCTCGGAGGGCGCCGTTGGCCGGTCTGGAGGCGTGAAGCCGTATAGTTGTGCGAGCCTTGTAGCGTCCTGTTGCGCCCAGGTGCGCCAGAGAGCCGGCTCGGGGTACATGTTGTCGTCCAGTTGCCAGACAGTATGGACCCGGAAACGCACATAAAAACGTTCCTGTAGCTGGATAAGCGCCTGCAACAGGGGCAGCCCAAATGGGTCACGGGGGTTTACGAACACCTGGACAAGATCGCTCTCACCCCGCGTCTTTGCCCGTAGGTTGTGAAGGGATCGTTGCAGAGCGTATCGGGGCGCACTGGAAAGGGCACGGGCGAGCCAGGGCATAACATCGGCTTTGACCGGACGGCGCATAAGGTCGTCTCTTTGTTGTTATTGGTTAAGTTGAAGCCAGCGCGCCAGCTGCGAGCCGGGGTTTCGGCTGATGGACCACGGCAACCATACCATCACTGCCAGGATAATCGCGCCTGCGGCGACGGTAAGTACCGGATTCAACGTGAACGTGTTCCCCAGGCCTGCAAACACCACCGTCATTGGCAGCATGCCAACGAAGGTGGCAATCGCAAAGCGCCAGGCGCGTATGGCAGTGACGCCGGCGGCGTAACTGATCAGGGCGAACGAGAAAACGGGTATCAGCCGGGTCAGCAGGATGGCAATGGTGAGAAAGCGTTGCGAGCCATCCCGTGCAAGCACAGGGTTGTCCGGAAAACGTTTGCAGATCACCTCGCGTCCGAGGCAACGGGCAACCCAGAACGCCGCCATGGCGCCCAGCAGGGCACCGGTTGCTGCAATGGCGGTTCCCTCAAGCACACCAAACGCCAGACCTGCGGTTGCACTGACCGGAAGGGTGGGAATCGGGCCTATCACAACCGCCATCGTCATCAGCAGCATCAGCAACAGTGGGCCGGCAGCCCCCTGGCTTTTCAGCCATTGTGCAAGGGCATCTGGAGACAGGTCCGCGGGTATTCCCAATATCTGCAGCAGCCACCAGGCACCTGCCAGGGCAGCCATTACCACAACAACGATGGCGATTCTCAGTGTCATTCCGCCCACCGGAACCCCCGGTAATCAAACCCTTGTTCCAGTGTGGGTTTAACGACGTCGAAATACGGGGAGGCGTCGAAATCCCGGGGCGCAAATAGAGAATGGTGGCGAATCCGGAAGTACTCGCGTTTTTGCGCGTCGCAAGCCGGATCACCTTCTGATTCGGACAGGCTTACGGGCAGTATCGGGTAACGGAGGGCCTGGAATCCCTCGGCGATGAATGTGGAGCAGATCGCCCGCGTGGGATCACCGCTGCCAAGGGCCAGAAGCGAACGTCGGTAACGGGACGGTACCGGTGGCGTCGGGCACAGGTAGCGTGCCAGATCCCAGACGTTTTTCAGATCGTACTGGTGGCCGAGCCGGCTTTTCGAGTAATCCACAAGCTTGTCGATATCATTGTCAGTGAGTCCGACCGGGCGACAGATGCGGGTATGGGTGTTGCGGTATGCCGACAACGAAAGCGGGCGAATACCTTCCTCAAGATCCGCCTCGATCAGTACATGTGGCTCGCCATTGCCGGCGGCGCCAAGGCCCGCGTTCGGTCCCAGGTAAAGGGCGGCGTGCGACCAGGTTGACTGAGTCAGGTACTTGATGGCCACACTGATTCGCGTATTTCCCTCCACCAGTAAAACGTCGCCGGGCTGAAGAGTTTTTTCCAGGGCCTCCCAGGCGGAGGTGCGCACCGAGTGTTGGGTGACCTGTTTTGAAAGATAGGTGGTCAGGCGCCGTGACAGCCAGTTCAGTAGCATCGGTACTCCGGTTGTTGGCGGTAGGTTGATAGCAACAAGGACAAACAACCGGACTGACTGTTACAACGCCCTGGCGCCGTTTTACGCAGCATTGGGAGCCGGTTGCCTCGAAAGCGTAAGCGTATCGTAATCACGAAGCAGATACAGCGCCGCGCATGCGGCGAGCATGGGCCAGGCCGCAAAGAACAGGAGGTTATCGAAAGGCTGCAGGTATTTCGCGAATGAGGACAGGGTGGAAGCACCGTGGAAGATCAGGAGTGCGCCGTAAGTCCAGGTTTTCAGAAGGCCAGCAACAAACATCAGTATCAGCACAAGTTGTGCGATGCCGATGAGGTAGACGGCTGTCTCGCCAAGGCCATCGAGCCCGTAGAATGAATCGAAAACCTTGATAGCGTGCTCGGGCTGAACCAGTTTATCCAGGGTCCAGACCAGAAAAACAACGAAAACACCAAGTCGAAGTAACAGCAGGGCAAGGGGTAACTGCTTGGGCATTCCATATCTCCTTTCGAATTTTGAATGATCGTTCCAGAGACAGAGCGGCGGTGTGGGAGTTCCATTGGCAAGCGAAAAGAGTGGTTCTGTCAGAGCCTGGTGTAACGTCCGGAAGGGGCGGGTGTCGTTAAACGAAAGCGAAGAGCATCACGGGTCCGACGTGTCGTTTCCGGAGTGCCGAGCGTTGAGCGACTCACTGACACGTTCGTCAATCCGGCGTACCAGATCTTCGTCCAGCTGCTGGCTCGAGTGGGCGTTCATAAGCTCTATGCTGGCCCGCAGGCTGCCAATGAAGCTACGACATCGACCGCACATCAGCAGGTGCATTTTCACAGACATTACTTTCCCGGTGCCCAACTCACCGTCAATGTAATCACTGGCGATGCGAGCCAGATCCCGGCACATTAACATTCGCCTGTCTCCTGAAATGTCTCAACCATCAGAAAGATTTTCTGCCGTGCCCGATGCAGGAGCACGCGCAGGTTAGAGGCGCTGACATCCAGAATGTTACACACGTCGTCGGATTTGTGCTGATGCGCTTCGTACAACATCAATGCTGATCGCTGCGTTTCCGGCAGTGCGGACAGGTGTCGATCAAGGCAGTCGCTCAGTGCACCGTTCTCCATCAGTGCCTGGGCGGACTCATTGGTTTTCAGGCTCGGCGGTGTGGCCCAGCGACCATTGGGCGCAAAGCGGGCGGCGAGGTCCGGGTCCAGCGCTTCCGAAAAATCCGCGTTCACTTCCCGCTTCGTCTTTCGGAGATGATTCTTGGCCCGGTTTGCCACGATACGGTGCAACCATGTCTTCAGGCCGGAACGGCCCTCAAATGTCTGAACGGCGTCGATAACCGTCACCCAGCAATCCTGGACAATTTCCTCTGCCGAGGCGTGATCAAGGTAAAAGCGGGCGACGGCCATCATGCCAGGGGTGTATAAACGCACAGCCTCGCGAAAGGCGCCCTGGTTCCCCGACTTCAGGCCGGTGATGAGGATGTCGTCGTCAGATTGGTGCGTTGTGGTTTCCATTCCGTATACCCCAGGACACCCGCGTTAGAGCGTTGTTATAAACATGTTATTGGACATCCAGAGCGGCCTGGACAATGGTATGTCTATAGTCGCAGCCATTAGTTCCAGTAATGATGAGTCACTGCTCAAAAAAATTTTAGACCCTGGCTGCTGTAACATCCAGCGCTTTGGCGTGTCTCTCAGAGCAACCGTTTTCACTTTTAATTTATGGATTTAGCTATGAACTCCAAAAAGCTCGTTTTGCTGCTGGTTATCGGTGTCGTGGTTGCACTGTTTGTCAGTTTTGGCGGTCACGAGATACTCACGCTGGAAAACCTGCAGAAACACCAGTCTGCCATTGAACAGTGGATCAGTCAGAATATGCTGGCGGCGGTGCTTGGGTTTGCTGGAGTGTATGTGGTGGTAACGGCGCTGTCGCTGCCCGGTGCCGCGATCATGACGCTGGCCGGCGGTGCCTTTTTCGGTAATGTCTATGGTCTGGTTGCAGTATCCATTGCATCGACCATCGGTGCCTCACTTGCGTTCCTGGTGGCCAGGTTTCTGATGCGGGATACCTTGCGGGAGAAGTACGCGGAAACCGTCGCAAAGATGGACCGTGGCATCAAGAAAGACGGTGCGTTCTATCTTGCCACCCTGCGTCTGGTACCGGTATTTCCGTTCTTCCTGATTAACCTGGCGATGGGCCTGACCGCCATGAAGCTGAAGACCTACGCTCTGGTGAGCTGGGCGGCGATGCTGCCGGGTACCTTTGTGTATGTAAACGCCGGCACCCAGCTGTCGACGATTGAAACCACCAGCGACATTGTGTCGGCCAATATTCTGCTGTCTTTCGCGCTGTTGGGGGTGTTCCCGCTGATCGCCAAGTTTGTTGTCGGTTTCATTCGCAAGCGCCGGGTGTACGCCGGCTGGCAGAAACCAGAGTCGTTTGATTACAACCTGCTGGTGATTGGCGGTGGCTCGGCGGGCCTGGTGTCGGCGTACATTGCCGCAGCGGTTAAGGCCAAGGTGGCGCTGATCGAGAAAGACAAAATGGGCGGAGACTGCCTCAACACCGGTTGCGTGCCGTCCAAGGCGCTGATTCGCAGTGCCAAGGCGGCCGACACCCTGCGCCAGGCGAATCGTTATGGCCTGGAGTCGGTACCGGTAAAAGGCTCCTTTGCCAATATCATGGCGAGGGTGAAAGAAGTCATCGCCAAGGTGGAACCCCACGACTCGCCCGAGCGCTTCCGCAAACTGGGTGTTGACTGCATCTCCGGTACCGCCAGCTTCGTATCGCCCTGGGAGCTGGAAGTGGTCCATAGCGACGGTCACACCGAGCGCCTGACCGCGCGCAGTATTGTGGTGGCCACTGGGGGCAAGCCGGCAGTGCCGCCCATTCCCGGTTTGGCGGACATGGAGCCGCTGACATCGGACAATCTATGGTCCCTGCAGACCCAGCCTGAGCGCTTGCTGGTACTTGGTGGCGGCCCCATTGGCTCGGAACTGGCCCATGCCTTTGCGAGGCTTGGCAGCAAGGTGATCCAGGTGGAAATGGGCGAGCGTTTGCTGGCCAAGGAAGACGCCGATGTCTCCGAGGTCATCCGGAAACAGTTTGAACAGGATGGCATTGATCTGCGGCTTAACCACGCCGCCAAGGAGTTCGCTGTCGAGGACGGAGAAAAGGTGGCCTACTGCGAGTTCAACGGCGAGCGCGTGAGGATCGTGTTTGACCAGGTTCTGGTTGCTGTTGGTCGTGCCGCTCGAACTGACGGCCTGGGGCTGGAAAAGATTGGGGTGGAAACCCTGCCCAATGGCACTGTGCCAGTGGCAGAAGACATGAGCATGCGCTTCCCCAACGTCTTCGCCTGTGGCGATGTGGCCGGGCCCTATCAGTTCACCCACGCGGCGGCTCACCAGGCCTGGTACGCGGCAGTGAACGGTCTGTTTGGCGAGTTCAAGCGTTTCCAGGTGGATTACCGGGTGATGCCTTGGGTGACCTTTACCTCGCCGGAGGTGGCCAGGGTCGGCCTTAGCGAGGCCGAAGCCAAGGAAAAAGGTGTGGCTTACGAAGTCACCCGCTATGGCCTGGACGACCTGGATCGTGCCATTGCTGAGAGTGAGGATTACGGTTTTATCAAGGTGCTCACGCCGCCAGGGAAGGACAAGATTCTGGGTGCCGTCGTGGTCGGTGTGCACGCCGGCGAGATACTGGCCGAGTTCACCCTGGCCATGAAGCACGGCCTGGGCCTGAACAAAATTCTGGGCACTATCCACCCTTACCCGACCTGGAACGAATCAGCCAAGTATGCCGCTGGAGAGTGGAAGCGCGAACACGCACCCCAGGGTATTCTCAAACTGCTTGAGAAACTTCACGGCTGGCGCCGTGGCAAACAGACCGGCGACAAGGCCGGCCGGGAAGTAACAACGTAAAACAGAATAAGTGCAGGTGTTACAGGGCCTGCACCTTTTTTGGCACTCATAGATTCATCGTCAACACGGAGCAGCTATGCCCCTGACCCAAACCGCCGAAAGACGTATTCCCGCCGTGGAAGTGCTGGAACCGAGGGCCCGCGACAGCTGGACTCACACCCGCAACGGCGACCCGCGCGGCTACATTGATTCCGACAAGCTCAAGGAACTGTGGATTCATACCGGCACCGCCTGCAACCTGGCCTGCCCGTTTTGCCTGGAAGGGTCACACCCCGGCGATGGCCGTATTCCGGGCATGAAGTTGAGTGACGTGAAGCCCTTTATCCACGAAGCCCTGGATATGGGCGTGGAGCAGTTCTCCTTCACCGGCGGTGAGCCATTCGTGATCAAGGATTTTATCAATATCCTCGATTACGCCAGCCAGCACCGGCCCTGCTTTGTCCTGACCAATGCTACCGACCCGCTGCTCAAACGCCGCCACCAGGTGCTGCCGTTACTGGACAACGCCTACCCGATCCATTTTCGCGTCAGCCTGGACTTCCCTGACCGGGCCCGGCATGACGTGGACCGGGGTGAAGGCAGTTTCGATAAGGCATTGGAGGGTATTCGCTGGCTGGTCGACCAGGGTTTTCAGGTATCGATTGCTCGCCAGACCGATCCGGAGGAGATTCCGGCAGATGTGGAAGCGGCTTTCCGCGAGATTTTGAGGGACTGGGGCATTCCTGAAACGCTGGCATTCACCGCGTTCCCTGATCTGGGGACGCCCGGCTCAGAAGACGGCAGCCCGGAGATTACCGAAACCTGCATGGAGAAATACCCCACCAAAGAGGCGCGGTCGCACTTCATGTGCACTTATACGCGCATGCTGGTGAAGCGGGATGACCGGGTGCGGGTGTATGCCTGTACGTTGGTGGATGACGATCCGCAGTATGACCTTGGCGGGACGCTGGCGGAGAGCATGGATGAGCGGATTATGTTGCGGCATCACCGGTGTTTTGCCTGTTATCGGTTTGGGGCTAGTTGTTCGGCGCCTGGGTGATTCTTTTTTAGGACTGGTTGCTGGGAGTTGGCGGTCTGGGGGTGGTGTTTTATTTCCTTGAGAAAAAGAACTCGCTTTGCTCAGACACCTTTTTCCTGGCGGAAATAAAACACCACCCCCAGACCGCGGTTGAATGACTGCAATTCGCTGGATTAGAACAAAGAACGGACGAGGAAAAGACAGACGATGAATTTCACGGAAGCGACCCTGTTTTGGGGGTTTTTGGTGGTTTATGGGGTGGTGATGTATGTGTTGTCGCCCAAGAGCAAGAACGCCAATTCGTTCTATAAAGGTGCGGATGATCAGGGTAACCCGGTAAGTCAGTGGTCGCTGACGGCGAGTATTTTCATCAGTTGGATCTTTGCCAAGTCGGTGACCAACGCGGCCAACCTGGGGGCTGCTTATGGTGTCACCGGCGGTCTGGCGTACGCCAGTTACTGGCTGTCGATTCCCGTGGCCGGCTACATCATATATTTGATTCGGACCCAGACCGGTGCCCGCAGCCTGCAGGATTTCCTCACGTCGCGCTTTGGCCGGCTGGCCAGTCTGGCGTTTGCGGCGGCCATCCTGATCCGTCTGTATAACGAAGTCTGGAGTAACACCGCTGTGGTGGGCGGCTATTTCGGGCTGCCGGGTGAGTGGGAGTACTACTCCGCGGCGATGCTGTTTACCGTCTTTACTCTCGCCTACAGCCTGAAAGGTGGCCTGCGGTCGTCGATATTCACGGATGTGATTCAGGCGTTCGTGTTTGTGTTCTTTGTCGGCGCGGTGCTGTTCCTGATTGTGCCGGCCAATGACACCAGTGCCCTGCTCACCGACGGTGAGTTCAAGCTCAATGCCGGCTTTGACCTGTTGCTCGTCGCGCTGTTGCAGATGTTCAGCTACCCCTTCCACGATCCGGTGCTAACCGACCGCGGCTTTGTGAACAAGGAAAAAACGATGCTGAAGAGCTTCGTGGTGGCAGGACTGCTGGGCTTTGTGGCGGTGTTCATCTTCAGCCTCGTCGGTGTTCACGCACGGCTCAATGGCATTGAGGCCATGGGTAATGCGCCCGCGGCTGTCGGACAATCGCTTGGGTTGGCGGCGCTCTTCTTCATGAGTGTGGTGATGATGACCTCCGCCGGCTCCACGCTGGATTCCACATTCAGTTCACTGGCCAAGTCCCTGGCGGTGGATCTGCCACGGCTGGCGAAACGTGCCAAAGACCGGTTGCCGAGCGTTCGCGTGGGCGCGGTCATCATGATTGTGTTCGCACTGCTGGGTAACCTGCCGATGTTTGCCGGCACCGACATTCTCAAGGCCACCACCATTTCCGGCACCATGGTGATGGGGCTGGCACCGGTGTTCCTGTTCTACGGGTTTACCCGCTGGTCGCCCTGGAGCTTTCATCTCAGTTTCTGGACCGGCCTGGGCCTGGGTGTGCTGCTGGCAACGGGGCTGATTCCCGCCAGCTGGGCCATCGGTGACGGCAAATACGCCATGCTGCTGGGTGTAAACGCCTACGGCTTCCTGATCTGCACCGCCGGTTTCTTTGTGCCGCTGGTCGTCCGCCGACTTGCCGGGCGCTCTCTGGCGGCCGGGGAGGTTTAGGAGGTGGTGTCGTGACCGAGGGCCGGAGTTGTCCGCTGGCGTATCGCTACGATCCGGCGTCGCTGTGTGCTGAGCCGCAACAGGTGGCCGGGGACGTGCTGTATGTTATCGGTGGCCTGTACGGAAATCCCCTTGCCCTGGATGAAATCGAGCAATTGGCACGGGCGGAGGAGCGACAGGGCCGCCGGGTGACGTTGGTGTTTAACGGGGATTTTAACTGGTTTAACGCCACCGACGGGCTGTTCCGGGAGATCAACAATCGGGTGCTGGAGCACACCGTCAGCCTGGGCAACGTGGATTATGAACTGGCCAACCCCAATGATGGCGCCGGCTGCGGTTGTGCCTATCCGGATTTCGTGGATGAGGGCGTCGTGGCACGTTCCAACGCCATTATGGAGCGGCTGCAGGGGGTGGCCGGGGAGCATTCCGATATTCAGGCGCGGTTATCCCTCTTACCCCGCTACCGTTGCCTGATATTTGGAGGCCTAAAGGTTTTGGTGATTCACGGCGATCCGGAGTCCCTCGCCGGTTGGGGGTTGGCCCATGAATCCTTTGTAGCTGGTAACGAGGCGAAGCTGACGGAGTGGTTCCTGGCCAGCGGTGCTGATGTAATTGTCTCCACCCACACCTGCCTGCCAGTACTGTGGTCGGGAATGGTGAACGAGCGACGTTGTGTGGTTGCCAACAACGGGGCAGCCGGAATGGGGAATCTGCGGCAGGACCCCCGTGGGTTGATCACCCGGATCGGTCTGGCGAGCCCCGTGGCTGAGCCGGTTGCCGGTCTTGAGCGGCAGGGCCTGAATGTCTCACTGTTGCCCGTGGACTATGACGTCGACGCCTGGTTAACGCAGTTTGACCGGCTCTGGCCGGCGGGTTCGGCCGCCGCTGTGTCGTACCGGGACCGGATCGTTGGAGGGACTTCGATAACCGCAGACGATATTACGTTTCCCCCTGGAAGGGCCCCTATAGGGTAACGAATTTGTCACTGGCGGTTGGTGTAATAATGTCTATTCTGAAGGTGAGAGGTAGCCATCGGGGCTGGCGGCCCCGGAGCGCCGACTTGAAATATATTTTGTGGTCTATATAATTTAACGCTAACTTTTTGAGGCGAATCGATCACGTTATGACATCAGAAGGCTCGAATACCACCGCCATCACCCTCCGCACGCCGGTCAAGGATGATGGCTACAGGCTTCACCAGTTGGTGGCACAATGTCCCCCGCTGGACCCTAACTCGATCTACTGCAACCTCCTGCAGTGCAGCCATTTTGCCGAAACCGGCGTGGCCGCGGAGATAGACGGCGATCTGGTCGGCTTTATTTCCGGATATATTCCCCCCCAACAGCCCGAAACCGTTTTTGTCTGGCAGGTGGCCGTTCACGAGAAAGGTCGTGGGCAAGGTCTTGCCAAGCGGATGTTGAAGGCGATTGTGGCCAGGGACGCGTGTAAAGACGTGACCCACATGGAAACCACCATCACTGAAGACAATGAGGCTTCCTGGGCGCTGTTCCGGTCCTTTGCCCGTGACATGGGTGCTGAACTGACTTACCACGAGCACTTTGAGAAAGACACCCACTTTGGCGGCAAGCACGACTCCGAGTTCCTGCTCCGCATCGGGCCTTTCACAAAGACGGCGTAGCAGCCTTCCCGAACGACCGATCCCCCTGTTTGGACTAGCCGGCAGATTGCTGAGGTGAATCTGTCACAACGGCTTCAACCAACGTGCTACCGCACAGTTACCTCGAACCTGACATGCTAAGAGGCAAGACAATGGAACTTTTCAAGTCGACCGAATCCGAAGTACGCGTTTATTCCCGTGCCTTTCCGGTGATCTTTAACCGTGCCAAGAACGCGCACCTGTACACCGAAGATGGCAAGGAATACCTGGACTTCCTGGCCGGCGCCGGGTCACTGAACTATGGCCACAACAACGACATTCTCAAGAAAGCGCTGCTCGAGTACATTGAAAGCGATGGTGTCAGCCAGGGCCTGGATATGTTTACCACCGCCAAGCACGATTTCATTGAGTCGTACAAGAAGCACATCCTGGACCCCCGTGGCCTGGACTACAAAATGCAGTTTACCGGTCCTACCGGCACCAACTGCGTGGAAGCGGCCCTGAAACTGGCTCGCAAGGTGAAAGGCCGCAATGGCATCGTGTCCTTCACCAATGGCTTCCATGGCGTCACCATGGGCGCGGTCGCGGCCACAGGTAACAAGCACCACCGTGGTGGCGTTGGCACCCCGCTGGGGAATGTGGACTTCATGTTCTATGACGGCTACCTGGGTGAGAACGTAGATACCCTGGAAATCATGGACAAGGTGTTGTCCGACGGCTCCTCCGGTTTTGAACTGCCGGCAGCGGTCATCGTTGAAGCAGTCCAGGGCGAAGGCGGATTGAACGCCGCCCGCGCTGAATGGCTGCAGGGCCTCGAGAAGCTGTGCAAAAAGTACGACATTCTGTTGATCGTCGACGATATCCAGGCAGGGAACGGCCGTACCGGCGAGTTCTTCAGTTTCGAATTTGCCGGCATCAAGCCGGATATCGTAACGGTATCCAAGTCGTTGAGCGGTTACGGCCTGCCGATGGCCCTGGTGCTGTTCAAGCCGGAGCTTGATGTCTGGGGGCCGGGCGAGCACAACGGCACCTTCCGGGGCAACAACATGGCCTTTGTAACCGCCCGCGCAGCGGTCGAGACCTACTGGAAAGACGATGCCTTTGCCAATGAAGTGAAAGCCAAGACCGAGGTTCTGGCTGAAGGGCTGCAGGCAATCTGTGACAAGTACCCGGGCGAGTTCAAGATGAAAGGCCGGGGCATGATGCGTGGCATTGAAGCCACCGACGCTGAAGTGACGGACAAGATCACCGGTCGTGCCTTTGAGAAGGGCCTGATTATTGAAACCAGCGGCCCCAATGACGAAGTGATCAAATGCCTGATGCCGCTGACCACCAGCGAGGACGATCTGCGCAAAGGTGCTAAACTTCTAGGTCAAAGCGTGGACGAAATCATGCAGGAGGGAATGAGCAAGGCGTCCTGAGACGCCTGCCATCTCCCGACACTCATTCTGCAGGATAACGACGGTAACATTATGACTAGCGAACAACATACCGTAGAGAAAATCGGCGGCACCTCCATGAGCAATTATGAGGCGGTGCGCGACAACATCATTCTCGGCGGGCGCTCCAAGGACGACCTGTACCAGCGCATCTTCGTGGTCTCCGCCTATGGCGGTGTCACCGACGAATTGCTGGAGCACAAGAAAACCGGAGAACCGGGTGTCTATGCCCTGTTCGCCGATGCCGAGTCGGACTGGGCCTGGGGCGACGACCTCACCAAACTGATTCAGTTCCTGACCGACATCAATGGCGAGCTGTTCCCGGACCCCATGCTCAAGCAGCAGGCGGACCAGTTCATCACCGACCGCATCGAAGGCGTTCGCGGCTGCCTGATTGATCTGCAACGTCTGTGTTCCTACGGGCAGTTCCAGCTTGAGGAGCATCTGCTGACGGTTCGTGAAATGCTGGCCGGTATCGGTGAGGCCCACAGTGCCTTCAACACTGCCCTGAAGCTTCAGCAGGAAGGCATCAATGCGCGGTTCGTGGACCTGACCGGGTGGCGCGACAATGAACTGCTGCCGCTGGATGAAAAGCTCAAGCAGGCATTCGACGCGGTGGACCTGAGCCGTGAGCTGCCGATCGTGACGGGGTATGCCCAGTGCAAGGAAGGCCTGATGCGTACCTTCGACCGGGGCTACAGCGAGATGACCTTCAGCCGGGTCGCGGTGATTACCAACGCCCGCGAAGCGATCATCCACAAGGAATACCACCTCAGTTCCGCGGACCCCAACATTGTCGGTGCGGATAAGGTCGTCCCCCTGGGGCGCACCAACTATGACGTTGCTGACCAGTTGGCGAACCTCGGTATGGAAGCGATCCACCCGCGCGCTGGCAAGGGCATGCGTCAGAACGAGATTCCGCTGCGGGTGATGAACACCTTCGAGCCGGAGCACACCGGTACCCTGATCACCGGCGACTACGTCAGTGAGAAGCCTCAGGTAGAGATCATCGCGGGTAACAAAGGCGTGTTTGCCATTGAGGTGTTCGATCAGGACATGCAGGGTGAGCCCGGTTCCGACCGTCGCATTCTGGAAGTGCTGGGTCGCTTCAAGGTGCGTTTCGTATCCAAGGACACCAACGCCAACACCATTACCCACTACGTGGACAGTACGCTCAAACACGTCAAACGGGTGGTCAGGGCGCTGAAAGACGAATTTCCCAACGCCGAAATCAGCACTCGCAAGGTGGCGATCGTGTCTGCCATTGGCAGCGATATCAAGGTGTCGGGCATCCTGGCTCGGTCAGTCAAGGCCCTGGCGGACGAGGATATCAGCGTTCTGGCCCTGCACCAGTGCATGCGGCAGGTGGACATCCAGTTCGTAGTGGACGAAGACGCCTATGAGAAGACCATTGTGGCGCTTCATGGCGCGCTGATTGAGCCTCACAACCACGAGTACGCGATCGTTGCAGCGTAACCTGCTGGTTTCTCTACGTCGGTAATTGCCACAACGGACAGTCTGTGCCCCCGGCAACGGGGGATCCATGACGCTGTTCCGCGCGTATTCTCTGGAAATTCGCGATCGGAACCTGTGCCATGACTGACGTTCAGAGCCCGGGGCCGTCTCCGACCATAGCCCATTCCGGCGAAACGGAATCCCTGGTAGGGCTGTACTTCAGGGATGCGTCCCGTTACGAATTGCTCACCAATGATGGCGAGCGCCGACTTTCACGGCGCCTGACCTTCTGCTATCGGATCATATCTGCCGAGCTGGCCTTGCCGGAAGGCACCCCTCAGACATTCCGCGAAGTGGTTGGAAGCCTGGGCGACGCCTGTGCTTTTTCGAGGCGGTGTCGTCGTGCCTACCATCTCGCCACCGCAAGTCGTCAGCGGCTGATTCGCAGCAATCTCCGGCTCGCGGTGCACATCGCACGGCGCTACGCCAACCGCGGCATTCCTATGTCGGATGTCATTCAGGATGCCAATGTCGGTCTGATCAAGGCCGTGGAGCGGTTTGATCCTACCAAGGGCTTTCGTTTCTCGACCTATGCCTACTGGTGGATCAGCGAAGAGGTGAAGCGGTGCATGAAGCGTGGAACCCGGCTTGTGCATACCCCTGAAAACGTGGTCGATGAAATCCGCCTGTTGCAGAAAAAATCCCTGGTACTGCACCAGACATTGGGCCGCACGCCGTCGCAGACCGAACTGGCACGGGAGATTGAGGTGTCGCCTTCCCGCATTGGTGAGCTGCGGGCGCTGGCTAGCATGGAAGTGTCGGTGGATCTGCCGGTGGGCACGGAGGGTAGCATTACGCTGGGTGACAGCCTCAGCGCAGACGATCAGTCCGCGCCGGACCACGACATGGCCCAGCGTGACCGCAAACGGACACTGACCGCTCTCTTGGCGGAACTGAGTACGCGGGAAAAGGATGTCCTGGCCAGGCGTTACGGCCTGGGTCTCCCAGAACCGGAAACCTTGCAGGTGATCTCCGATGACCTGGGAATAAGCCGGGAGCGGGTGCGGCAGATAGAGAAATGCGCCCTGAAAAAGTTACGGGGCCGTTTTATCGACCCTAACGACGAGCTCCGGGGCTAGTATTCAGGGCCGGTATCGACCGGCTTAGCCCTGGGCCAGAATGAACCAGGCGCCCGCCGCTACCTGGCACGCCAGGACAACAGCTGTCAGTCCCAGCCGCAACTTCAGATACCAGTCCGGCCAATAACCCCTCATCCAGCGAGCGTCGACCACATACAGCGCGACATAGGCCAGCGTGTAAACCAGGATCTGGCCGGCAATGGGCAGCAGCAGACCAATGCCGGCGGTGATGAAGAACACTTGGCTCAACAACATGGTTACCAGGGGGGAAATCGGGTAGCAGCGATTCTCAAGCTGCATGGCCAGTGGCCAGTAGATGCCCGCCATAAAGGCCAGAATGCCCGCGCTGTACAGGTAGAAATAGCGGGAGATGGCCAGGCTTTGTTCAGGCAGCGCAAAGAGTCCGAAAATGGCGGCAAGGAACGGTAGCAGCCCGCCAATGCCCACCACGATCGCCAGTCTGGCGACGGCAATCACGAGTGCTTCCCCTGAACCCGAATCCTCATTGGTCCGATAGCGGCGGGCTCCGTACCCACCAACTCAATGGCCGGGTTGGTCGACTGCCTGAGTTCTTCCAGGGTTATTCTCACCGTATGACTCTCACCGTAAAACGCGGGGATGATGTGCTACCCACGGACTTACGAGCAACGGATCGTTTGGGATCATTCCGGTCGTGTAACGCCGAGGAAATAATAGTCAGACATTGTCCGCGAGCTCACGGCAGGCGGCGTGTTGAGGGCACTGAACGAGGTGGTCATTGACCATGCCCGTGGCCTGCATGAAGGCATATACAATGGTGGGCCCCACAAAGTTGAAGCCGCGTTTTTTCAGTGCCTTGGACATGGCTTCGGCCTCGGGCGTGTAAACCGGCACGTCGGCAAAGCGCTGCCAGTGATTCTGGATAGGCTCTCCACCGACAAACGACCACAGGAAGTCTCTGAACGAGTGGCCCTGATCCCGTAGCTCCAGGTAGCCCCGGGCGTTGCGAATGATGGACTCGACTTTCAGGCGGTTACGGACGATGCCGGTGTCCTGCATCAAGGCGTCGACTTTGGCCTCGTCATAACGGACGATTTTTTCAGGGTCGAAATGGTCGTAGGCGGCGCGGTAGTTGTCCTGTTTCTTGAGTATGGTGATCCAGCTCAGGCCCGCCTGCTGGCCGTCCAGGCACAGCTTCTCAAACAGCGCCAGGTCGTCGTATTCGGGGCGGCCCCATACGGTGTCGTGGTAGTAAACGTAGAGTGGGTCATCGCCACACCAGGGACAGCGTTGTTGATTGTCCATAGTCCTGCCTTCTCGCCTGAGGTTGGTGGAGCCGTGCGGGTTACGGCTGTAGACGGTCGATGTGCCAGCCATCGTCCTGCCTGACGTATTCAAAGCGGTCATGCAGGCGGCTTGGCCGCCCCTGCCAGAACTCGATTCGTTCCGGCACCACGCGGTAACCGCCCCAGAAATCGGGTAGCGGGATCGCCCCGTCCTTGAATCGGCGTTTCATCTCGGCCACTTTCTGTTCCAGCAAACCGCGGGAGTTGATCGCCCTGCTCTGTTCCGATACCCAGGCACCAATCTGGCTGCCCCGGGGGCGAGAGGTGAAGTACCTCAGGGATTCGGATTTGCTGACCTTTTCCACATGGCCCTGAATCCGCACCTGGCGGTTCAGCCCGATCCAGGGGAACAGCAGGGCGGCTTTTGGATTTTCTGCCATTTCGTGGGCCTTGCGGCTGCCGTAGTTGGTATAGAACACGAAACCGGCGTCGTCGAAGTATTTCAACAGGACGGTCCGTATGTCGGGCATGCCGTCTCCGCCTGAGGTGGCCAGTGACATGGCATTGGGCTCGAGAATGCCGGCCTCACGGGCATCCTCGAACCAGACCTGGAATTGTCTGACGGGGTTGTCATCAAGGGCATCGCGCTCAAGGCCTTCGCTTTCGAAGTCGCGGCGCATATCGCTAATATCCATCCGGGTTTCCTGAATGAGGGATTTCGTTGCCTGAGTCAGTGAAAACAGAATATCGGGTTCGTTGCCCCATGTCAGTCCATCACCCTCTATAACCCCCCATCACCTTCCTCATCACCCTCCTCATCAACCCATCCGGCTGACAAACCGGTCACCGGCGGGCTATCCTTGGTGGATAGATTGGCGACAGATCGCGCCTGTCAGCAATGGACAACAAGGAGAGCCCGGTGCCTGCGAACCGCAAACGACGATTGTCTGCCAGAAATATCTCGATAGTGGTACTGGTTCTGGTGGTGATCTATGCCATCGCCGGGTTTGCGCTATTGCCGTGGTGGCTGGAGCGAACGCTGCCGGAGCGGCTGGAACAACACATGGGGTGGCAGGCCGAGATTGAAGAGGTCCAGGTGAATCCCTTCGCCATGAGCGTTGAAGCCGTTGGCCTGGAGGCCAGGGACGCTGAAGGCGAACCGGTGGTTGCCTTTGACAGCCTTTATGCCAACCTCGGGGTCTGGCGATTGCTCACCGGAATTGTCGCGCTGCAGGACATCGAACTGGAAGACCCTTACGTTCGCCTGGATTTGCTGGAGGACTACAGTGTCAACTTCGCCCGGGATTGGCAGGCCCATAATCCGGGTGGCGAACAACCGGCGCCCGAGGACGCGGATTCCGGAGAACCGCCCAGAATCTATTTTGACCGGATCAGGGTCTCGGGTGGCGAACTGCTGTTCCGGGATTTCAGTCAGCAAGGCCAGGAAGAATTTCGGGTTACGCCCCTGGATCTGGCTTTGAACGACCTGGCCACCTGGCCCCGCGAGGACGCCGACAGCAGCTATTACCTGCTGGCGGCGGTCGGCAGCCAGACCATTGAGTGGGAAGGCGACCTGAGCATCGCCCCTCTCTATTCAAAAGGGTTCCTCAAACTGGGTGACGTGTCCCATGAAACCCTGCAGCATTTTCTCAAGCCCTATCTTCCCTATCAGCTTCGTAACGGCAGTGTGACCCTTAGCTCGCAGTACGAACTGCGTTCTGCCGGTGAACTGTATCTGACCACCTCGGAGGGCCAGCTCACGATCGACGATGTCGATCTCGGCGTTGAGGCTGATGCCGATGATGGGCTGCTGAGTGCGGATCGTCTGAGCGTAGGTGATATCCGTTTCGGGCTTAGCGAACAGGAGCTGTCCACTGGCACCGTGAACATCGATGGTGTCAGCCTGTCACTGCTCCGTGATGCGAACGGCCAGCTCAATCTTCTGGCGCCACTTCAGAATAGTGCGGACGAATCAGGTGGTGACGACACTGGCACAGGAGCGCCTTTCCGCTGGACGGTGGCCGGCGTGGAACTGGCCAACAGCGCCGTCAGTTGGCGGGACGAGCAGCCGCAACTGCCCGCCGAACTGGCCCTTGAGGACCTGTCGATCAGCATCGATGAGATCTCCCATCGCCTGGAGGAACCGGTCAATTACAACGCCAGTGGTGCGCTGAACGGTGGTGGGAAACTGTCGATCAATGGTCAGGCCACGTTGGCACCTTTCACGCTGGAAGCCGGGCTGTCTGGCAGCGGGATTGCCCTGTCGCAGTTTGGCGCCTATATCAACCAGGCGGCGAACCTGGATGTCAGGGATGGCCTGTTGTCTGTCGATGGCAATCTGGATCTGGATCAACAGCAAGACCCGCTGACGGGTACCTTTAGCGGCACTGGCGAGGTGGCCTCCCTGGATATGCGTCTTGGCGACAGCGATCAGCCCCTGATCCGCTGGCAGAGCGTGCGCCTGGAACCATTGGAGTACAACGTCGCGCCGGCACGGCTGCAGATTGGCACCATTACCCTGGTGGGTCCTGCGGTGAACGTGGTCCGTGACAGCAACGGCACTCATAATGTTGAACGGATTGTCAGGTCCTCGCCGTCGGACGAATCCGCGCCAGCTGGAGAAACAACCAGTAGCGACGGCGAACCCGGCTTCATCTTCCGCATTGGCCAACTGATGCTGGAAGAAGGTGCCATCTCCTACACCGATCGGACCCTGGACCCGACATTCGCAACCCGGTTCGACCAGTTGCGCGGCTCAGTAACCGGGCTTAGCAACGTGGCGCCGCAACAGGGCCAGATCTCGATCCAGGGGCGGGTTGGCGATGTGGCAACCATGACGCTGGATGGTTCCGTGGGCGCCCTGGGCACCGATGATACCAGCGATCTGAAGCTGACCATGGAGAACGTCTCTCTGCCCATGCTGTCACCGTATTTTGGCCGTTACCTGGGATACAGCGTGGACAGTGGCAAGCTCAAGCTTGATCTGGATTATGAGTTTTCCGGCAGCCGTCTGGATGCTGCCAACAGCGTCATCCTGGATCGGCTGGAGCTTGGAGGCCCCGTTCCGAGTGACGAGGCCGTCAGTGCACCGGTCAAGCTTGGTCTGGCGTTGCTGCGTGACCGGCAGGGTGTCATCGATATCAACCTGCCCATCAGCGGAGATCTGGAAAGCCCGGACTTCAGTATCGGTCAGGTTGTTATGAGGACATTCGTAAACCTCGTTGCCAAAGCCGCCACGTCGCCATTCAGCATGCTGGGTTCGATTGCGGATTTTGCGGGCTTGTCGGGAGAAGAACTGGGCAATGTGCGTTTTGAAGCGGGGCGCACCGAGCTTGCCGATGGGGAAGGCGTCAAACTGGAGGCACTGGGCAAGGCCTTGAATGAACGCCCTGGTCTGGCGCTCAATGTTCGTGGAGCGGTCGCACCAGAGGCAGACGGAGACGCGTTACGGCGGCAGAAACTGTTCGAGCAACTGGACATAGCGGATGGAGCTTCCACGTCTACACGTATCGCCCGGCTTGAGCAGGCGTACGCGGATTCGGATTACGTGGCGTCGGTGGAAGCTTTCCGAAACGACGTTGCCGGCGGGAACGCAGAACCCGGCGAACAGGAATGGGAGCAGGCGCTGGTGAAGCGACTGATAGCCGATGTGGAACTGCCACCGGAGGCTTTGGGCAACCTGGCAACATCCCGGGGCGTATGGCTCCGGGAGCAAATGCTGCAGGAGCATGGAGCATCAGAAAATCAGGTATACCTGCTTGACCCTGTGCGCGATGCGACGGCCGATGAGGCCGGCACTGTCACCGTCAGCTTTGAGCTGGATGTGCGGTGACAGCGGCTGGGATCAAGGCGCTGCTGGCTCGGGGATGCCCGGCGGCAACTGGAGGTCGCGTTTATAGACAAATTGCTGGTACCGCCCGTCTTTGAACAGCGGCGACAGCAGTTGCTCCAATGTGGTTGCGTCGATGGGGCCGTTGTCCCGTGCCATGATATGGAGGAGATAGGTCTGATCGGGGGTATCGGACACCAGGAACCTGTCACTGTCCTCGGGGTTGTCGTTCAGGTGGCTCTGAAGATAGGAGCGACTGACCACAGCCACTTCGGCCAGTGACGGACGGTCCGCCTTGATCAGGTCAAGATTACGGCTGTGGCTATGGGAGAACTCGATATTGAATCGTTTCTCAAGCTCGGCGTTATCCGTAGACAGGCCGGCGAAGCCATAGTGATAGCCCGAGATAGCAACGAGCTGTCGCTCGGTGACGTTGTCAAAGAAGCTTTGGTCACGGCCGGGTTTGTTGAGGGCGACATAGACGTCTTCGTCCATCAGAATTGGTCGGGTAGCGTTAACAGGCAGGTTTTCCCAGCCCCAGCTCGGGTTCTCAAAGAAAATAACGTCGTACAATCCGGCGTGGAAATCCAGGTGTCTGCGTTTTGGGGAAGTGTAGACAATCCGGAACGTGACCTTGTCGTTAGTTGAATCCAGCTCTCTTAACAGGTCACCGAGTAAGCCCTCCACCTTGTTTTCACTGTTCACACTGGCCACCGGAGGGAAATTATAAACGCCGACAGCGATGTTGGTCTGGGCCGAAACAGTGGTTGTAACACCGAGAGTCAGTGTTAAGCCCAGTATCAGAAGGGTGACTTTCAGCGGATGTCTGCGCTTTAATCCGAGTTGGAGTTTCAAGGTAGAGTGCTTCCCGGCATCAAGGTTTGAACGTCCATTCACATTACCACTATTTAATCTTAGTCAGAAGAGGCCAACAATAAACTCATGCAAAACGTGAAGCGCCCATTATGAAACGCCCTCTCAGTCATTTTTTTGCCTATGTGTCTCGCCTGCGGTGGATCAAGCGATGGGGGCTGATGCGCAACGCGATTGAGGAAAATGTCGCCACTCATTCCTGGGAGGTGGCTACCCTGGCCCATGCGCTTGCGATTATCCGTAACCGGCATTTTGGCGGGCAGGTCAACGCTGACCGGATCGCTGCCGCAGCGCTCTACCATGATGCCACAGAGGTTATTACAGGCGATATGCCGACACCGGTCAAATACCATTCGCAGGTTATGCGGGAAGCGTTCGGAGACATCGAGCACAAGGCGGAGGCCGAGCTACTGGCGCTGCTACCGGCGGACCTGCAGGAGGATTTTGCGCCCTATGTTCGCGAATCCGGATGGGAGCAGGAGGAGAAGGAATTGATCAAGGCGGCCGACCGGCTCTCGGCGTTGTTGAAATGCCAGGCTGAGATACAGGCGGGCAACAAGGAGTTTGAGCCTGCGGCGGGTCACATCCTGAAAAAGCTGGAGGATGACGCCCTGCCGGAAGTGATGTATTTCCTGGAAGTGTTTGCGCCGGGTTATCAGCGGCCCCTCGACAACCTCCTGGAATAGAGGTTGCCGAAGCCGCTGAGTGTCCGGATGTTCTAGCTGTTGCCGGCTGACGCCACCATGCCACCGCGCAGGCCATCCTGTTTCACGCTCTGGCACACGATGTCTTCGGGGCTGCCTGCCAGTTCCCGGAACATGCCCATGGAACCCAGCAGGGCGGATGACTCGTAGGGCACGAAGACCCGTTCCCCTTCCTTGGCCATGTTCGGCAGTACCTTGATGTAGCTTTGCCCCAGCAAATAGCCGATAACGGTCTGCTTGTTCTCTTCGGTGTCACCCATGGCACTCAAGACCAGGCGAATGGATTCCTGCTCACCCTGGGCACGCAGGATGGCAGATTCCTTGTCGCCCTGAGCGTTGAGAATGGCGGATTCCCGCTGGCCCTGGGCCATGGCAATAGCGGCGGACTTCTCACCTTCGGCCTCGGTCACCGTGGCGCGACGCTTACGCTCGGCGGCCATCTGCAGGCGCATGGCTTCTTCCACCTCTTCCGGCATGCTGATGTCCTGAACTTCAACGCGAGTCAGCTTCACACCCCACTTTGACGCCGCTTCTTCCATTTCGGCCTGGATGGCGTTGTTCACTTCGCTACGGGATTCAAACAGCTTGTCCAGCTCCATCTTACCCACCACGGAGCGCAGGGTGGTTTTGGCCAAAACCTCGACCGCCTGGCTCATGTTGGCCACTTCGTAAACCGCACGGCGTGGGTCGATAATCTGGTAGTAAAGCGCGCCGTTGATGTTTACGGTGACGTTGTCGGTGGTTACCACCGGCTGTCCGGGGAAGTCCATGACGGTTTCGCGGCGGTCAATGCGGGTTTCGAAACTGCTGCTTGGATGATACTCGTCGCCGATGCGCACGTAGCGGGTCATGGTGATGGCGCGCGGGCGCTCAATGAAGGGGATGATGATGTTAACACCACTCTCCAGTATGCGATTGAATGACCCTAGCCGCTCGATCACCATCACTTCGGACTGGCGCACAATCACCAGGCCCTTGGCGATGATGAAAATGCCAATGACGACGAAAATAAGGCTGATCACCAGCCCCGGGGAAACCACGTTTTCCATGTTTACTGCTCCTTTTTAGTGATCGTGTGAACAACGGCAGTGGTGCCGTCAAAACGTTCGAAAGTAACCTCGGTGCCTGCGGGCAGTTCGGTCATGCCGGTATCGCTGGTACGCAGGCGATAGAAGTCGCCGTTGACCTTGATGCCACTGGCGCCGTCAAAATCGCGCTTCAGCGTGCGATACTGCTTGCCCTGCTCGACGCCGGTGCCGGTTGTCCCGTAAGCGACACCCTTGGGGGAAAACCTCGGTTTGATCCAGCGAATGGCAATGGGTACCAGAATGCCCGAAAACACGCCCATACCGACCAGTTGCCATTCGAAAGGCGCGCCGAGAGCGGTCAACAGCGCCGTTAAAGCAGCTGCGATCCCCAGTGCCAGTAGCACCAGCACACCAGACGTCAGTTCTGCGAGACTCAATACGAGGGCGAGTATCAGCCAGAAATGCGTGAGACTCCATTCCATACAGCAACATCCACTAGTGACAGGAAAAAGGGTTGGCCAGGAGATTGTAACCAAACCCGGCCAACGTCGTCCCGGATTGTGCACATTCGTGGGGACGGAGTCACGATATTCGTGGTGTTGCTGAACCCCGGGTATCGGGTGGCCCGAATGCCCCGGTCATAGGCGCGCTTTTGCCATATCCAGCGGCCCGACACCTGTTAGAGTAAGCAACACATCGCACAACAAGAGGTCATCGTCCATGAAAGATCTGAACAACAGGGTAGCCGTGGTTACCGGCGCGGGTTCCGGCATAGGCCGGGCGCTGGCCGTGGCACTGGCGGAAAAGGGCTGTCGCCTGGCGCTTTCCGATGTCAACGAGACAGGCCTTGCGGAAACCGCAGCTGGCTGTAGCGGGGCGGAAGTTCGCACCTATACCCTGGATGTCTCAGACCGGGATGCCATCTACGCTCATGCTGAGCAGGTCGCCAGGGATTTCGGCCAGGTGAACCTGGTGATTAACAACGCCGGCGTTGCCCTGTCCGCATCTGTGCGGGAGATGACCGACGATGACTTCAAGTGGATCATGGACATCGATTTCTGGGGCGTGGCCCATGGTACCCGGGCCTTCCTGCCGCACCTGATCGCCTCCGGGGATGGTCACGTGGTGAATATTTCCAGCGTGTTCGGACTTATTGGCGTACCCAAGCAAAGCGCTTATAACGCGGCTAAATTCGCAGTTCGTGGCTTTACCGAGTCACTGCGCCAGGAAATGAAGCTGGAAAAGCAGTCGGTCGCGGTGAGCTGCGTTCATCCCGGTGGCATCCGCACCAACATTGCGAATGCGGCGCGTATGGGTAAATCGGAGAACGCCGAAGCCCAGCGCAAGGGCTTCGACAAGATCGCCATGACCACTCCGGAAAAGGCGGCGAATATTATCGTCCGTGGCATTCTGAAAGATGAATCCCGAATTCTGGTCGGGCCCGATGCCTGGGGTATCGATGCCCTGAACCGGGTTCTGGGGTCCGCCTACCAGCCTCTGGTTGAGCGTTTTTCGCGGAAAAATCTTTACGTCTGAAACCCTTTTTCATGCTTGCCGTATTTCGGTGGTTTCGCGGCAGTTCGCCGGGATGATTGAAGCCCAGTGACTGCCGCTGTATATTTTGCATACAGCCACCGATATTCCAATCTCGCTGTATTTCAGGGAAAGAGGCAGCATGAACACTCCCCAGCACCCGGACCTTGGTGCGTCGCTTGAACAAAGCCGCTCAGGCCTCCGGGACACCCACCGTCGTTCGTTGATGCGAGCACTGTTTCTCGTGACCGCCTCTGCACTGGTGGTTTTTGGCTGCCTGCAGATTCTGAACGGCTATATCTGGCTCGCGACGGGGGAGCTCATTGCGAGCCTTATCCTTTTCTTTGGGGTTACCCGAATCAATCGCACACCTCGTCTCCAGGTCTGGATCTACAGTTATCTGGTGACGGGATTTTCCTTCGCCTTGATGATCATGCTGGTACCCGAAGCCTCGGTGTCTGCCTTCGTGTGGGTGCTGATGATACCGGTTCTGGCGTATTTGCTGCTGGGAAAGAAAGAAGGTTTCCTGCTCAGCGCGCCGTTCGTGGTGGCGGGCTGCGTCACTTACTACTTCCACCTGGAGTTCGTCGCTGATGCCGGCGGCGTGATCGACCTGCTAAACATGGTGCTCTGCGCCATCCTGATGCTGAGTTTTATCCATCTTTATGAAGCCCGTCGTGAGGAAGCCGAGCAAAAATTGTTCACTCTTGCACAGACTGATGCACTCACAGGGCTGGCCAATCGTGCGAACTTCCAGAGCACCCTGGCCCGCACCATCGCAGAGTGTGCCCGCAGTGGCTCGGGATTTGCCCTGGTGATTATGGACATCGACCACTTCAAGGTAGTGAATGACACCATGGGCCATGACGCCGGAGACCACGTTCTGCAAAACATTGGCAAGCAGCTCACCGAACGTCTGCGGACCACCGACGCAGTGGGACGATTGGGCGGAGAGGAATTCGGGTTGATTCTGCGGGATGTGAAACTCGAGGATTCGTTCCAGTTAATGGACGAGTTGCGCCAGCGTATTGCCGACAGCGAACTTCCTTATGGTGATGCCCTGATCCGGGTGACCGCATCGTTCGGAATTGCGCATTATCCCGATCATGCCATCGAAGCCGAGTCCTTGTTCCGGATTGCCGACCGCTGCCTGTTCAGCAGCAAGCGGGCCGGGCGCAATCGGGTCGCCAGGGCGGGCCTTTCGCCGGTCAAAGGCCCGCTTGCGACAGCAAGGACTTAGTGATCATCCAGGGTTACTGACATACAGGGTTACTGAATAGTCCGGCGATTTCCCTTCTGATACTGCGGGGCAATGTACTCGTTGATCTGCTCCTTGAAGCGGGCAATCAGTTCGCTGTTGTCGTGGTCCCAAGGGTGGAATCCCGGCTTGAAGTATTCCAGCCAGGTGGGGATCAGGCTGGAGAAGGTGCCGTTTTTGCCCCACATCCGCCACAAGCCGCGGGCAGAGTCTTTCAGTGAGAAGTTCTTCGGATCGTTCAGCATCATCCGGGTGGTGAAGTAACTGGCCATCACGCCCAATGCGGCTGTACTGAATGCCAGGTAAAACGTGCGCTCGGCATAGGTGCCGCCGACCTGGTTGAACACGTCGTAGGTCACCGCTTTGTGCTCGGTTTCCTCAATGGCGTGCCACACCCACAGCGGGCGCATGGTTTCATGCATGTCTTCGCGAACGTCGCTGCGCTCCAGCAGCATGTCCGCCATCATCGCGGTCATATGTTCCAGGGCGCAGGTGATGGCCAGTTGGTGCCGTTTTGGAAGCTTCTTGGCAATGCCCAAAACCACTTCCAGGTGTTCTTCCAGTTCCTCCACTGGCATGCCCTGATCCCGCACGTGCTGGTTCATGGACTTGTGTTCCAGCGAGTGCATGGCTTCCTGGCCGATAAAGCCTCTGACTTCTTTTTTCAGCTTGGGATCGTTGATCTGATCCTGATAGTAGCGGACCGAATCCACGAAAAACTGCTCGCCCTGCGGGAACAGCACAGACAGGGCGTTCATGGTGTGGCTCAGGATATAGCTGTTGTCCAGCCAGTAATGGGGAACCTTCTCCCCGAATTCAAACCCCATGCGCTGTGGCTTGATGGCAACGTTGTCCGGGGTGCGTGCAACCGGCTTTGACTCAGTGGTTTTCGTTCTCAGCATATCGTTACTCCTGCGCTTGGGCGCTATGGCTGATGTGATGGGACCAGTGTGTGTGAGTCAACGCGGGCTTTGAATGCGAAAAGGGGACGGCCATCGTGGATTAGGGGCCAGGGGCGGCCTCAATTGACTATGCTGACGTGGTTGCCGGTGCCTCCAGTCACAGTGTGGCTGCGCCGGGCTTCTGATAGCATCGGTGGCAGTGAGTCTTCCCACAACAAATCTCACACAACGAAAAGGAACCTGCATGGCGAACCCGGGCCCGGAAAAAGAACGGCAGATGTTGGGACTGTTCCTGGTTCCCGGTGTGTACCTCCGGGTGCTGGCGGATGTGGTGCGGCAGTTGGGCCACAACGACCGTGCTCTGTACGAAGGCATGGCATTCACGCCCCAGGATCTGAAATCCAATGACAGCCGGGTGTTTGTCACCGATGCGATTGTAATGGTGGATCGGGCTCTGAACCTGGCCAGCAAAGACGGCTTGAGCTTCATGCTGGCGCGGGAACTGCGGGTCACCATCCATGGCACCCTCGGCTTCGCCGCCCTGACCAGCCCCACACTCGCTGGCGCCCTGGATTCGGTAAGGCGCTACCTGCAGTTGCGTGTGCCCTTCCTCACTATGACCCTGACCGACACCGGCGACCATGTGTTGGTGCGGTTGCGCTCCGAGTTCGACGTGCCCACCCAGTACCGTTTTCTGGCGGAAACCGTCAGTGCCACGCTGATGATGCTGGCGGAACAACTGATCGACCGGGAGGATGCGGAAAAACGAGGATTCCCGCTGGTGGATGGCAAGCTCCCTGGCGTGAAGGTACAACTGACTTCTCCGGAGCCGGCCTATTACCCCAGGTTTGCGCCCCAGCTACCGGTACCTTTCGAGTATGGCCAGCCCGAGGAAACCATGGTGTTTCCCAAGGGCCTGCTGGACACCCGCATGCGCCTGGCGGATGCGGAAGCATCCCGGATGGCACGGGACCAGTGCGAGTTCGAACTGCAAAAAGCCCTGAAAGACCAGGGCGACATCACCTATGCCATCCGCAACATGCTCCACATGATGCCCGGGCCGCTGCCATCCCTGGAGGCCATGGCGGAGCGCTTCTGCGTGTCGTCCCGCACCCTGAAGCGACGGCTGGCGGAGAAGGACACCACCTACCGGGAAATTGTCGAAGCGGTACTGAAAGACCGCGCCATCCAGTTGCTGCGTTATACCAATCAGTCCGTCAGCGAGATCGCCTATGAGCTGGGCTACGCGGACCTGTCCAACTTCAGCCGTGCCTTCCGCAAGTGGACCGGAAAGTCGGCCAGCGAGTTCCGCGAGGGCGGTCCGGACCCGGCACCCGAGGTTGGTCCCTGACAACGATCTTCCGGTCATGCGACAGATTAAAAATGCTGTGCTAGCTTAAAAGTTTGCTACAGAAAAACAGCAGTCCATGGCCACTCGGCTGTCTGACTGGCTCACTAACGCATTGAGTGGGGGCTGTGGATGCCACCGTTCGTCAACGGATACATCCGTTTCGTGGATGCCGTGAATTACCGTGTTGGTCGAGCGGTGATGTACGGCATCTTTGTCATGGTCGCTATTCTGCTGTGGTCGTCCATTTCCAAAGCGTTCTTCCTTCCCTCGTTATGGACGCTTGAAGCCGCGCAGTTCGCCATGGTGGCGTATTACATACTGGGCGGTCCCTATTCCATCCAGCTGGACGCCAATGTACGCATGGACCTGTTTTACGGCGGTTGGTCCGTCCGTAGAAAAGCCTGGTTCGATGTCTTCACCATTTTCTTCCTGATTTTCTTTCTGGGCGTGCTCCTGTGCGGCGCCTACGACAGCACGAGCTATGCGATTCAATACGGCGAACGCAGCGCATCCGCGTGGCGACCCTACATGTGGCCGATCAAGGTGGTGATGTGCATCGGCTTCTCACTCATGTTGTTGCAGGCGATATCGGAGCTTTTCAAAGACATCGCCCGCATTCGGGGAGAAGACATCTGATGTCTTACGATCTCATCGCCATTTTCATGTTTGCCTCGATGATGCTGATGCTGATGACCGGCCAGCGCGTGTTTGGTGCCATTGGTGCCGTTGCCGCGGCCTCAGCACTAGCGCTGTGGGGGACCGGTGGTTCCGATATCCCCTTCTCATCCGCCATGAAGCTGATGAACTGGTATCCGCTGCTGACGCTGCCGATGTTTATCTTCATGGGCTACGTGCTCTCGGAATCGAAAATCGCCGACGATCTCTACCGGATGTTCCATGTCTGGATGGGGCCGATTCATGGCGGGCTTGCCATTGGCACCATTGGCCTGATGGTGCTGGTGTCAGCCATGAACGGTTTGTCGGTTGCCGGTATGGCCATTGGAGCCACCATCGCCCTGCCCGAATTGCTCCGGCGGGGTTATGACAAGCGTATGGTCACGGGCGTGGTTCAGGCGGGTTCATCGTTGGGCATTCTGGTGCCGCCCTCGGTGGTGCTGGTGCTGTACGCCATGATTGCCCGCCAGCCGGTGGGGCAGCTATGGCTTGCGGGCGTTGTGCCGGGGCTGATCATGGCGGTGATGTTTATCGTCTACATTGCGGTGCGGTGTCGTCTCCAGCCCGAGCTCGGGCCTGTGCTGCCAAAAGAGGAGCGCCAGGTCAGCCTGGGCGAGAAGTTACGCCTGCTGCGTGCAGGAGTTCTGCCGGTGGTTATTTTCGCCTCCATGATGGTGCCGTTCGTCAAAGGCTGGACCAGCCTGGTGGAGAGTTCCGCCATCGGTGCCATGGCGGCATTCGTCGCAGCGATCCTCAAACGCCGGATGACCCGGGCCGTGTTTGAAGCCTCCGTACGCCAGACGCTGGCCATTTCCTGCATGTTCATGTGGATCATCCTCGCCGCCCTGGGTTTCGGTGCCGTGTTTGATGGGCTGGGCGCGGTAAAGGCCATCGACAGCCTGTTTACCGAGCAGTTGGGGCTGAACCCCTGGATGATCCTGATCATGATGCAGTTGTCGTTTCTGTTGATGGGTACCTTCCTGGACGATACCGCAATGCTGGTGATTGTGGCGCCCCTGTACGTGCCGTTGGTGGCAGCTCTTGGCTTTGATCTTATCTGGTATGGCGTTCTCTACACGATTACCACCCAGATTGCCTATATGACGCCGCCTTTCGGTTACAACCTGTTCCTGATGCGGGCCATGGCGCCGCCTGAGATTTCCCTGCGCGATATCTACAGTTCAATTCTCCCGTTTGTCTGCGTGATGCTGGTGGCACTGTCGCTGATCATGGCCTTTCCACAGATTGCGCTCTGGCTGCCGGAGTACGTTTACAACAGGTGAACCGTCAACGTTTTTGGATGAATACGAATGTCGAGTAACACCCCGGAGGCCGGCCGGCTTCCATAACAAGCGTCAGTCAAGGAGGTCGACATGACCACAAGACGTAAATTTCTCGCATCAGCATCCGTAGCAGCACTGGCCGGGGCCGCCGCCCTAACGCCACCCAGACTTTACGCGCAGGAGCCAAAAATACGATGGCGGCTGCAAACCTACGCCGGGCCGGCCCTGGCAGAGCATGTGGTCAAGCCGGCGATCGACAGTTTCAACCGTATTGCCGGCAAAGAGATGCAGATCGAGCTCTATTTTGCCGATCAGCTTGTGCCCACGGGGGAACTGTTCCGCGCCATGCAGAAAGGCACCATTGACGCGGTTCAGTCCGATGACGATTCCATGGCCTCTCCCACCGAGGTTACTGTTTTCGGTGGCTACTTCCCGTTCGCCAGCCGCTATTCGCTGGACGTACCCGTGCTGTTCAATCAGTACGGCCTGAATGAAATCTGGGATGAAGAGTATTCCAAGGTGGGCGTGAAACACCTGTCCGCCGGTGCCTGGGACCCCTGCCACTTTGCCACCAAAGAGCCGATCCACAGCCTCGAGGATCTCAAGGGCAAGCGTGTGTTCACCTTCCCCACTGCCGGCCGTTTCATGAGCCAGTTCGGCGTGGTACCGGTTCAACTGCCCTGGGAAGACATCGAAGTCGCGGTGCAGACGGGTGAGCTGGACGGGATCGCCTGGTCGGGTATTACCGAGGACTACACGGTGGGCTGGGCGGATGTGACCAACTACTTCCTGACCAACAACATCTCCGGTGCTTGGGCGGGATCCTTCTTCGCCAACATGGACCGCTACAACGAGCTTCCGGATCATCTCAAGGAACTGCTCAAACTGACCATGGACAGCTCCCACTACTACCGTCAGTGGTGGTATTGGGGAGGCGAGGCCAAACTGCGTACAGACGGCACGAAGATGAAGTTGACCACCATTCCAGACAAGGAGTGGGCAGAAGTTGAAAAGGCCGCGCGCGTGTTCTGGGACGAGGTTGCCCAGGAATCCGAAACCAAGGCCCGGGTGGTCAAGATCCTCAAGGAATACAACGAGAAAATGGAGAAGGCGGGGCGGCCCTATCGATACACCTGATGGGATCGCAGAGAAACACTGCGTTCAGTGGCGATCACTACCGGATTTACTCGTCACTGAGCGCGGCGCCTTTTAGCCTAACTGATATTGCGGAGCGGTGAGATGGCAGCTCAACTGTCTTTTAAGGAACTGAAAACGTGTGTCGAGGACGGCACCATTGATACGGTCGTGGCGGCGATTCCGGACATGCAGGGGCGTCTCATGGGCAAGCGCTTCCAGGCCCAGTACTTTATCGACACCGCCTGGGAAGAGAGCCACTGTTGCAAGTACCTGGTGGCGACCGATCTGGAAATGACAACGGTGGAGAACTACGCCTCGACCAGTTGGGCGGCCGGCTATGGCGACTATGTGATGAAGCCGGACCTGACCACCCTGCGCCGCCTGCCATGGCTCGAGGGTACCGCCTTTATTCTGTGTGATCTGATTGATCACGCCACCCATGAGCCGGTACCTCACTCGCCCCGGGCGGTGCTGAAAAAACAGCTGGAACGGTTGTCAGCCATGGGGCTGCAGATGACCACGGCCACCGAACTGGAGTTTTTCATTTTCCGGGAGACCTTTGAGGAGATGCAGAAGCGTCAGTATCACCATATGACGCCCATCAGCCCCTATAACGAGGACTACCACATCTTCCAGACCACCCGTGAGGAAGATGTGATGCGGCCCATCCGCAATGGGCTCTACCAGGCGGGGATCACGGTCGAGAGCAGCAAGGGTGAGGCCGACGCTGGTCAGGCCGAGCTCAACATTCACTACTCCGACCCGCTCGCCATGGCCGACACTCACGTTCTGGTGAAAAATGCCGTCAAGGAAATCGCCTGGCAGCACGGGCGCAGCGTGAGTTTCATGGCCAAGTGGAACCACAACGCCGCCGGGTCATCCAGCCATATTCATCAGGCCCTCTCGGACAGTGCCGGAAAATCAGTGTTCTATGACCCCAATGGTGCCCATGGTATGTCCAGAACCATGGAGCATGCGCTGGCGGGGCTACTGGAATACGCCAACGACACCACTTTCTTTCTCGCGCCTTACGTTAACTCGTACAAGCGATTTGCCGCCGGCACCTTTGCCCCGACCAGCACTGTCTGGTCCATCGACAACCGTACGGCCGGTTACCGCGTTGTCGCACCGAACACGGACGCCGTGCGAGTGGAGTGTCGCATCGGCGGGTCGGACCTGAACCCGTACCTGGCGTTGGCATCGCAGATTGCCGCCACCATCGCCGGTATCGAAGGCAAACTCGAACTGGAGCCGGAGTTCTCCGGCAATGCCTATGGCGCCGAGTCTGCGCGCAGTATCCCAGCCACATTGAGGGCAGCCACGGAATCGTTACGCGGCTCGACCATGCTGCGGGAAGCCATGGGTAACGACGTCATTGATCACTACGTGCGCTGTGCGGAGTGGGAGCAGGAAGATTTTGATCGTGTGGTTACCGATTACGAAGTCAAACGTGGATTTGAGCAGGCGTAGGACACAGCTATGAGCACACCCATTCAATGCATATCGCCCATCGATGGTTCCGTGTACGTGGAGCGCACAACGCTTTCCCTGGAAGCCGCGCGGGAGGCCGTTGCCAGGGCAAAAAACGCGCAGCCGGACTGGGCCGCCCTGCCACTGTCAGAGCGGGTTCAGCGGGTTCGCGACGGCATCGCCCGACTCGGTGACATGAACGACGACATCGTGGAAAAACTGGCGTGGCAGATGGGGCGGCCCGTGCGCTACGGCGGCGAGTTCGGCGGCGTGGATGAGCGTGCCGGGATGATGGCCGATCTGGCGGAAGAAGGACTTGCCCCCATCGAGATTGAAAACAGCGCCTCCTTTCATCGCTACATTCAGCGCGAACCTCACGGCGCTGTGTTGGTTGTCGCGCCCTGGAACTATCCCTACATGACGGCGGTGAACACGGTCGTTCCCGCCCTGATTGCCGGTAACGCAGTGTTTCTCAAACACGCGTCACAAACGCCCCTGGTCGGTGAGCACATGGCGGAGGCGTTCCATGCCGCCGGTGTCCCCAGCGAGATCTTCCAGAATGTGTTCCTGTCCCACGACACCACTTCCGCGCTGATCGCGGAAAAGGCCTTCGGTTTCGTCAACTTTACCGGCTCGGTGAATGGGGGGCAGGCCATAGAACGGGCCGCCGCCGGCACGTTTACCGGCGTAGGGTTGGAGCTTGGTGGTAAGGACCCCGGTTATGTGATGGACGATGCGGATCTGGATGCCGCCGTGGAGACACTGATCGACGGCGCCATGTTCAACGCCGGCCAGTGTTGTTGTGGCATTGAGCGCATTTACGTCGCCGAAAACCTGTTTGAGGCGTTTGTTGAGAAAGCTGTTGCCATCGTCAGCGGCTACCGGCTTGGCAATCCGCTGGACAGAGACACAACGCTCGGCCCGATGGCGCATGTCCGCTTTGCCGACCATGTCCGGGAGCAGACGGCAGAGGCCGTTGCCAGCGGTGCCAGGGGACTGATCGACCCCGAACTCTTCCCTGAACAGGGCGGCGCCTATCTGATGCCGCAGATCCTTATCGACGTGGACCATTCCATGCGGGTCATGCGGGAGGAGTCCTTTGGCCCGGTGGTTGGCATCATGAAAGTCAAAGATGACGCTGAAGCGGTCGCACTGATGAACGACAGCGAGTTCGGCCTGACCGCGTCCCTGTGGACCAGAGATATTGACCGCGCCACGCGGGTGGCCGATCAGATTGAAACCGGCACGGTGTTCATGAACCGTTGTGATTATCTGGACCCGGCGCTTTGCTGGACCGGCTGCAAGAACACCGGTCGCGGTGGAGGGCTTTCGATCATCGGCTACCACAACCTGACGCGCCCGAAATCGTATTACCTGAAAAAACCGGTGAACTGATATCCGGATCAACAGACAACCCGATTCTCTGACGAGGGGCTGACAATGACACTCTCCGCAAACTGGTCCTATCCCACGGATATTCGTTTTGGCGCCGGCCGTATTGCCGAACTCGGCGAATGCTGTAAGGAGGCAGGTATAACCCGGCCGTTACTGGTGACCGACCGAGGGTTGGCAAGCCTTCCCATTACCCAGGACACGCTCGATTTAATGGAGAAGGCTGGCCTTGGACGAGCCATGTTTTCAGAGGTTGATCCCAACCCCACGGAAATCAACATGGAAGCGGGCCGGAAGGTCTTCCTCGATGGCAACCACGACGGCGTGATCGCCTTCGGCGGAGGGTCCGGGCTGGACCTGGGTAAATTGCTGGCCTTCATGGCCGGTCAGACCCGGCCGGTGTGGGACTTCGAGGATATTGGTGACTGGTGGAAACGCGCGGATGCCGATGCGATTGCCCCCATCATTGCCGTACCAACGACCGCTGGCACGGGGTCGGAGGTCGGTCGAGCCAGTGTCATCGTCAACAGTCAGAGCCACGTCAAAAAGATCATTTTTCATCCCCGGATACTGCCGTCGATTGTGATCTCCGACCCCGAACTGACGGTCGGTATGCCGCCATTTATCACCGCAGGAACCGGCATGGATGCGTTTATCCACTGTTTTGAAGCCTTCTGCTCCCCCAACTTCCACCCCATGAGCCAGGGTATTGCACTGGAGGGCATGCGGCTGGTGAAAGAAAACCTGCCCCGGGTGTATGCGGATGCTGCCGATATCGAGGCTCGCGGGCAGATGCTGGTCGCCGCCGCCATGGGCGCTGTAGCTTTCCAGAAGGGGCTGGGGGCGACCCACGCGGTCTCCCATTCGGTCGGCGCGATCTATAACACCCACCATGGCATGACCAACGCCGTGGTGCTGCCGTCGGTCATCACCATGAACCGACCAGCGATCGAAAACCGGGTCGACGACATTACCCGCTACCTGGGCATTGCCAATGGCTTTGACGGGTTCACCCAGTTCATCATGACGTTGCGGGAATCCCTTGGCGTGCCGGAGCGTTTGAGGGACATGGGTGTGGGGACGGATCGCATTGAGGAAATGACCAGAATGGCGCTTGAAGACCCAAGTGCCGGTGGCAACCCGGTGAAGATGACAGCGGAAAACACGCGAGCTTTGTTTGAAGCCTGCATCTGATTGATCTATTGTCGGTTTTGGCCAAGTCTCACGCCAAAACCCGAGCCAAAAGGAACGCAAATGGCAGACAATCAGGACACCCACAGCAAACTCATCGGCTACCTGCTCTGGATCTTCGGGTTCCTGGGGTCGCACCGCTTCTACTACGGCAAGCCCATCACCGGCACCATCTGGTTTTTCACCCTGGGGTTGCTGTTCATTGGCTGGATCATCGACCTGTTCCTGATACCGGCCATGGACCGGGAGGCGGATCACCGGTTCCGTGAGGGCGAGGTCAGTTTCAACATCGGTTGGATTCTACTGACCTTCCTTGGCGTATTTGGTATCCACCGGATGTACATGGGCAAGTGGATCACCGGAATCATTTACTTGCTGACGGGCGGTCTGTTCCTGGTGGGTGTGCTTTATGATTTCTGGACACTGAACAGCCAGATCTCGGAGCGGAATCAGGAAGTGAAGTTCGGCTAGGCGTTACAGCCCAGCCGCCTGCTCCAGCTCGCTCAGGCCGTCTTCAAGATAATCCAGCATGCGCTGCAGGCTGGGTAGGGTGCGACGGCAGCCAATCAGCCCGAACTCCACCTGGTCGCAGTAGCTGGTCAAGGTCATGTTCAGGGCAATCCGGTCCATGGCGATGGACACCGGATACATGCCCTCAAGCCTCGCGCCGTTCCAGTAGCTGGGCTCCTTCGGCCCTGGTACGTTGGAAATGACCACGTTAAAGGTCTGCCACTTCGGCGCCAGCCCCGTTAGCAGGTTGAAGCTCGCCGGGGCCAGCAGCAGCGCCGTGTAATTCAGGATTTCTTCCGGGGACATGGCCGCGTAGCGCTGTTTGGAGGCTTTCACGTCTTCGTGGATATAGCGCAGCCGCTCAGCCGCGTCGTTCAGGTGGGTGCCCAGGGAAGCGAGGATAATACCCACCTGGTTGCCACCGGAGCTGTCATCCGTGCGCAGGGAAACCGGTACCATGGCGACCAGCGGTTTTTCTGGCAACGCGTCCTGATTCATCAGGTAGGTCCGCAGGGCCGTGGCACACATGGTCATGACCACGTCGTTAACCGTTGTACCGAAGGCGGTGCATACGGCACGGATGCGTTTCAGATCATAGGACTGGGCCGCAAAACGGCGGGAGCCGGTGATCTTGCCATTCAGGACGCAGCGCGGCGCGTGAAAAATGGAATCGTAGGCGGGGTCCTTGCGGGCCCGGTTCACGGTGTTCAGCAGCGCCTTGGTGACCGCCGGAATGGTGCCCAGCTGTTTACCCGATTCCCCGAGCAGATGGGCAACGTTGCGCCACATTGATGGGCCCTCATCGTCGTCACCGCTGCGGCTGCGGCGCGGCAGCGACCAGATCGGCGGCATGTTTCGCTGCTCCGGGTCCTGTGACAGCATGCGCTGGAACAGGCGCATGGCAGACACACCATCGACCAGAGAATGGTGTACCTTGGTGTAAACGGCGAACTGCCGGTCTTTCAGGCCTTCAATCAGGTGGAACTCCCACATGGGCCGTTCCCGGTCCATCAGGTGGCTGTGTTCGGCGGAGACAAACGACAACAACTCCCGGACCCGGCCTGGCGTGGGCAGAGCCTCAAAGCGGAAATGATGCTCCAGGTCCAGCTGTTCGTCTTCTACCCAGACCGGTTGACCGAACCGACTGCCCAGGCGCCTGTCGAAGGGAGGTGTGACGATGGTTTCCTCCCGCAACTGGTCCGCAAGTTGGGCGACATAGTCATCCGGAGCATCCTCGGGGAATGAGAACAGCTGCAGGCCGCCAACGTGCATGGGCTGCTGGCGTTTTTCCAGCCACAGGAATACCTGGTCTACCGGGCTTAGTGCTTTCACGAAACAGATCTCGCCTTGTTGTGATTATTGTCTGGGAGTCAGTGTTGCAGCATTTCTGGTTTGGGGGAAGTTTCGGGTTTGTGCTGAACAGGCCTGTTTTGTTGGTCTTGGGGGGAGTCGCCGCTTCGGGGGGTGGGATTATTTTTTCTTTGGGAAAAAGAACTCGCTTCGCTCAGACACCTTTTTCCTGGCAGAAAAAATACACCCACCCCCCAAATCGGCTTTTCGCACCTTGGTGCGGCCTGCCGGGGAGCTGACTCTTAGTCTATGCTACGGCTGATTCTTTGTTGGACGCCGGGATTTCGATTCGGACGTTGTTGCCGTCCAACAAGACCGGGTAGGTTTTAACGGCGACCGCATCATCCTCGAGGCATTGACCGGTCAGCAGGTTAAAGTGCTGTTTATACAACGGCGAAGCCACTACCGGCTGCCCTTTCAGATCCCCGGTAATCCCCCGCCCCAGCACGTTCTTACCGGTAAACGGATCGGTATGACTGATCGCAAACAACGCCGGCAACCGATGCGGCAGATAAAACACCGCCACCGGCCCGTCTTCCGTCCAGACCGCAACGCCGGACTCCGGCACAAGATCATCAACGGTACAAACAACGTCCCAGGAAGTGCGTGCTTTCATAACGTTCTCCAATTTCGTTTCAGGTGTATCCATGGCGCCAACTCGTGACGGGATAAGTATTTAAACAGCGACAACTGGTGCCCAGATGAGCGTGGGGGTCGATATTTTTTCCCGCCAGGAAAAAGGTGTCCGAGCGCAGCGAGTTCTTTTTACCAAGGGAAAAAATATCGACCCCCGCGCTCCACCCCAAGCCATCAGTCCTAAGCGGGCTCCACCCCAAGCCACCATTCCTAAGCAGGCTCCCCCTCAAGCAGAGGCCGACGCTGCTCCCGTTCGGTAGTCCACTCCTGAACCGGATCCTTCTTCTCAGGAGCATTCACAAACTCCCGGAACCGCTTCCGCTTCTCAGGATCCTCAACCGCCGTCTTCCACTCGCACTGATAGGTATCCACCAGATCCGCCATGTGATGCTCCAGCTCCTGACCAATACCCAGGCTGTCCTCCAGGACCACCTGCTTCAGATAGTCCAGGCCACCTTCCAGGTTCTCCATCCACACACTGGTGCGTTGCAGACGGTCCGCGGTGCGCACGTAGAACATCAACACCCGGTCGATAGCGCTGATCAGTTCCTCGTCGGACAAATCCGTGGCAAACAAATCCGCGTGGCGCGGACGCATGCCGCCGTTGCCGCATACGTACAGGTTCCAGCCGTTCTCGGTGGCGATCACGCCGATGTCCTTACTCTGGGCTTCCGCACATTCGCGGGTGCAGCCGGACACCGCCATCTTGAGCTTATGGGGGGAACGCAGGCCCTTGTAGCGGTTCTCCAGAAAAATCGCCATGCCCACACTGTCCTGCACGCCGTAGCGGCACCAGGTGCTGCCGACGCAGGACTTCACCGTACGCAGGGACTTGCCGTAGGCGTGGCCGGTTTCGAAGCCGGCGGCGATGAGTTTTTCCCAGATTTCGGGCAGTTCGCTCAGGGTGGCGCCGAACAGGTCCACCCGTTGTCCGCCCGTGATCTTGGTGTACAGGTTGTATTCCTTGGCCACTTCACCCAGCACAATCAGCTTGTCCGGGGTGATTTCGCCGCCCGGCACCCGGGGCACGATGGAGTAGGTACCGTTCTTCTGCATATTGGCCATGAAGGTATCGTTGGTGTCCTGCAGGGGCACGTGGTCGGTGGCCAGAATGTGCTCGTTCCAGCAGGTGGCAAGGATGGACGCGACGGCCGGTTTGCAGATATCGCAGCCATGGCCCTTGCCGTGATCACGGATCAATGTCCGGAAGGTGCGGATGCCATTGACCTTCACGATATTGAACAGGTCCTGGCGGCTGTACGGGAAGTGCTCACAGATGTCCTTGCTGACTTCCACGCCGCGTTTTTCCAGTTCGCTGTCCACCACGTTTTTCAGCAGCGCTGCGCAGCCGCCACAGCCGGTGCTGGCCTTGGTTTCTGCCTTAACACCGGCAAGGTCGGTACAGCCGGCATCGATCACGCCGCAGATATCGCCCTTGGACACGTTGTGGCAGGAGCAGATCGAGGCGGTTTCCGGCAGGGCATCCGGGCCCAGCGCGGGAGCACCGCCCTGGCTTTCCGGCAGAATCAGGGTTTCCGGGTTCTCCGGCAGCTCAATGCCGTTCAACGCGTATTGCAGCAAGGTGTCGTAGTGGCTGTTGTCGCCCACCAGGATGGCGCCCAGCAGGGCCTTGCCATCTTCGCTGATCACCATGCGGCGGTAGTGGCCGGCCTGCTCATCGTTAAAGCGGATGTTGCGCGCGCCCGGCGTCTGGGCATGGGCATCGCCGATCGAACCCACATCCACACCCAGCAGCTTGAGTTTGGTGCTCATGTCGGCGCCGGTAAAGGCCGCTTCGGTGTCACCGTTCAGCACCGAGGCCAGGGTGCGGGCCATGGTGTAGCCCGGTGCCACCAGGCCAAAAATCTTTTCACTCCACAGCGCGCACTCGCCAATGGCGTGGATGTGGGGGTCGGAGGTGGTGCACTGGTCGTTGATGACAATGCCGCCCCGTTCACCCATAGCCAGTTCACTGGAACGGGCCAGGGCATCCTGGGGGCGGATGCCGGCGGAGAATACGATCAGGTCGGTTTCCAAATGGGTATCGTCGCTGAAATTCATCCGCAGGCGGGCTTCTTCGCCTTCGACGATTTCAGTGGTGGCTTTCTCAGTGTGCACCTGCACACCCAACTCCTCAATTTTGCGTTTGAGCAGGGCACCGCCGTCGCTGTCGAGCTGTACCGGCATCAGCCGGGGTGCAAATTCCACCACGTGGGCGTCCAGGCCAAGGCTCTTGAGCGCATTCGCTGCTTCCAGACCCAGCAGGCCACCGCCCACCACTACGCCGGTTTTAACACCGTCGGCGCTGGCACGGATGCTGTCGAGGTCTTCCAGGGTGCGATACACCAGGCAATGGGGGTGCTCGTTGCCCTTGATGGGCGGCACGAACGGATAGGAACCGGTGGCCAGCACCAGTTCGTCGTAGGCGTAATCGCCCATCGGTGTGGTAATGGTTTGATTGGCGCGGTCGATGCCGGTTACCTGTTCGCCCAGACGGAGGTCGATGTGGTTCTCGGCGTACCAGTCGGCGGTGCCCATGGCCAGGTCGGCATGGGTGGAACCACCAAAGTACTCGGACAGGTGAACCCGGTCATACGCCAGCAGTTTCTCTTCACCAAACACCTTGATGTCGAAGTCGGCCGCTGCCGGGGTTTCCACCAACTGTTCCAGGAAGTGGTGGCCGACCATGCCGTTGCCAATCACGATCAGGGTTTTCTTGCTCATGGTAATTCCTCTCTCTGTTCCCGGCCGCTTTACGCGGCTTCGCAGTAGTGCTTGCCAAAGGCCAGATGGGCCCGGTAAGGGCTGATGTCATCGGCCTGTTGAATGCGTTCGCTGTACCAGGGGCCGTCGCTGGTTTCACCGAAGAGCACGGCGCCTGTGAGTCTTTGGTCGCGAATCAGCAGGCGGCAGTAGCGATTGGTGTCGTAGTCCTGCCAGACCACGGATTCGGTGTCGGGGCCTGCCTCGGTCTGGCCGCAGGAAAATATCGGGATGCCGCTGATTTTCAGGCGCGTCGGGATGGTGGATGGCTCGAAGGCAGCTTCGCTGTCGGAGTGACACAACACCTGTGCCAGCACATCGGCCTGTTGGTAGCCCGGCTCTACCAGCCCGAAGGTCTGGTTTTCCAGCTGGCAGCATTCCCCCAGGGCATAGATGTACGGGTCGCTGGTTTGCAGTTGCGGGTTCACGCAGATGGCGCGTTCGCAATCCAGACCTGCCTCCCGTGCCAGTTCAGTGTTTGGTGTAATTCCGGCGGCGATCACCACCAGGTCGGTGCTGATCAGGGTTTCATCATCCAGTTGCACAGCCCTCACCAGGTTGCGACCGAGAAGGGCCACTGGGGACGTTTGAGTGCGAATTGCCAGGCCGCGTTCGGTCAGGGCCTGTTTCAACAACGCGCCGCCGGTCTCGTCCAGTTGTCGGTTCAGCAGATGACTGCCGCGGTGCAGAACGGTAACCGCCATACCCCGGCTGCGCAGGCCTTCAGCCGCCTCCAGACCCAGGAAACCACCACCGATGACCACTGCGCGGCGATGGCGTTGGCTGATGTTGATCAGACGGCGGGTATCCTGCAGGTCGCGGAAGCCCATCACACCGTCCAACTCCTCACCCTTCAGGCCAAGACTGGCGGAGCGGGAACCGGTGGCCAGAACCAGGCTGGTGTAGTGTTGAGTCCGCCCGCTGGCAGTGGTAACCGTGCGCTCTTCCCGGTTAATGGCGGTAACGGGATCTCCCTGATGCAAGGTGATGTTGTTGTGCTGATACCAGTCCGGTTGCTGCAATTGCAGACTGTCTTCGTTGGCATCGCCGGCCAACAGGGCCGAAAGCTGGATGCGGTTGTAGGCAGGGCTTGCCTCGCCATTGAACACCACAATGCGTGCAAAAGGCCGATGCGGTTGAGCAACCAGTTTTTCGAGCAGACGCTGGGCCACCATGCCGTGTCCGCAGATAACGAGAGTCTGTTCTGCCTTTGCGCTCATGATGGTGATGCCCTTCTTGTGTCCAAAACGAAAAAAGCCGGAGCATCTGATTCCCGAAGGAACTCGATGGTCCGGCGCCAATGCCAACAACAATGATCTGATGGTCCGGCCGATCCTTAGCCGGGACATTCTTCCCTGTATCTACAGTAGCGAACGCCGTGCCAAAATTATTAGTCCTTTATTTACAGTAAGTTGAAAGATGTCGCTTTGAGCTTGGCCCGAAAACTGTGCGCTCTGACAGGGCGACGTGCACCGGATGAGTGCTTCTGAAGGGCGCGAGCTTCTCCGTTTGATTTCATGCAATGCGGCGAACGGGGCTCTCAGAATGCTCGTTATCGACATCCGGTGAGCTGTCTTCCTGCGACGCCGCTTCGGCTTCAGCGGTGGGCTTATCCTGTTCATCCTCGCCTTTGCCGGGGAAGCGCTGTTTTTCATACAGGAAGGACAATACCGCCTGACGGTAGCGCACATATTCTGGATGGTCGGCCAGGGTGACCCGGTTGCGGGGGCGCTCCAGCTCAATGCGCAACTCTTCCCCGATGGTGGCAGCCGGCCCGTTGGTCATCATCACAATGCGGTCCGACAGCAGCACGGCCTCGTCCACATCGTGGGTAATCATGATCACCGTGCTGTTCAGGTCCTGCTGAATTTTCATCAGCGAATCCTGCAGGTGGGCACGCGTCAGCGCGTCCAGCGCGCCAAAAGGCTCGTCCATCAACAGTACGCTGGGCTTCATCGACAGTGCCCGGGCAATCCCCACCCGCTGGGCCATACCCCCAGAGATCTCTCCGGGGCGTTTATCCAAGGCGTGGTCCATGTTGACCAGCTTGAGGTTGTGAAGAATCCATTCCTTTCGCTCAGCTCTGCTCATGGATTTGCGGAATACCTGCTGCACAGCCAGTTCAACGTTCTCGTAAACCGTCAGCCAGGGCATTAACGAGTGATTCTGAAACACCACCGCCCGTTCCGGCCCCGGTGTGTTCACCTCATGCCCGTCCAGTACGCAGCCACCGCGGGTAGCCTGGAGCAGGCCGGCCACAATATTCAGCACAGTGGACTTGCCGCAACCGGAGTGGCCAATCAGGGAAACGAATTCCCCTTTTCGGATCTTCAGGTCGACGTTTTCCAGTGCTACGAATGGCCCATCTTTTGTATCAAAGGCCATCTGCACATTGGTCAATTCAAGATGCGACTTACTCATGTTCTTTCTCCTCTGGTTTCGGAGTACGAGCTGGCAGGGAGGGTGGTCCGGGGCACGCTGTGAATACGTCCCTGTACGCTCGACAAAAACATCCATGTTTTTGACGTCCCCGGACCACCCTCCCTGCCAGCCCTATGCCGAGTTTTATTCGTTCCAGGCTACTTTTTTCTGAATCAGTAGCATGATTCGATCAAGAAGGAAGCCGATAAAACCGATGGCCAGTACCGCCACCATTATTCGGCTCAGGGATTCACTGCTGCCATTCTGGAATTCGTCCCAGACAAACTTGCCAAGGCCGGGGCTCTGGGCGAGCATTTCGGCGGCGATGAGGACCATCCAGGCAATGCCCAGGGACACTCTAAGGCCGGTAAAGATCATCGGAACGGATGATGGCAGCACCACTTTGCGAACGTGGGTCCAGAAAGAAAGCTGCAGTACTTTTGAAACGTTTAACAAATCCGGATTCACCGCTGACACCCCCACACTGGTGTTGATCAACGTCGGCCAGAGGCTGCACAAAGTGACGGTGATCATCGATGTCAGGAACGACTTCTCGAACATCGGGTCATCACTGACATACGTGGCGGAGACCACCATCGTGACCAGCGGCAGCCAGGCCAGTGGCGATACCGGTTTGAAGATCTGGATCAGAGGATTGATGGCCGCCGAGAAGTGGCGGTTCAGGCCGATAATGATGCCCAGCGGCACAGCAATAAGGGTTGCCAGTACAAAGCCGGCCAACACCGTACCCAGGCTGGTAAAGATCTGGTCAATGAACGTGGGTGCGCCGGGATAGTCGCGGATTTTCACCTCCGCGTCTGGGGTCTCTGCCAGGATGCGTTCGTTGCGCTCCTCCTGCATGATGACAAACTGCGCCGCCCGGTCCCGCTGGTTGCTGTGCTCCTGCCACAACTGCCCAGACTGCTCCAGCACATCGGCGGGGCCCGGGAAGGCCCCCAGCGATGTTTGCACCTGGGGCGCGGCCAGATGCCAGAAGCCGAGGAACAGCGCGATACCGATAGCTGGCAGCAGCAACTGGCGGAAGGTTTCGGCCAGGTTCTGGCCGGACAGCTTTTCCGTCAACGCACGGAGCCAGCGTTGGCCTGATGATAACGAGTCGGTCTGGCTGAGCGTGGTCATGTGATGTCTCCTGACACTCAAGTCTTAAGGGGTTTGCGAGCCTTTCAGGCCAATCTCAAAGCTGTCGATGTAGGCGTTCGGTTCCCTCGGAGTGAAGGCCACGCCGTCGATCAGCTCGCCCTGGTGCGGGCGCGCAAAGTTTTCCGCATCCAGGTCCGGGAAATCCTCTGCCTTGAGCGTGCCGTCCTCGATCAGGGTTCGGGCCGCTTCCTTGTAGATATCCGCGCGATAGACCTTGGCTGCGGTTTCCATATACCAGTCGTCGGACTTCGGCTCGGCAATCTGCCCCCAGCGGCGCATCTGGCTCAGATACCAGATGGCATCGGAGGGATAGGGGTAGGTGGCGTAGTAGCGAAAGAACACGTTGAAGTCCGGCACCTTACGGACATCGCCTTTTTCGTACTCGAAGGTGCCGGTCATGGAGTTAGCGATCACTTCCTCGTCGGCGCCCACGTAGCTTGAGCGGGACAGGATTTTGACAGCTTCTTCACGGTTGGCGTTGTCGTTTTCGTCCAGCCAGTGAGCAGCACGGATCAGCGCACGAAGCAGTCGAAGATGGGTGTTGGGATACTGTTCAGCCCAGGCTTCGGTCACGCCAAACACTTTCTCGGGGTTGTTGGGCCAGATTTCGTAGTCGGTGATGACCGGCACGCCGATGCCTTTGAACACCGCTTGCTGGTTCCAGGGCTCACCCACGCAATAGCCCTGAATGGTGCCCGCTTCCATGGTGGCCGGCATTTGCGGTGGCGGCGTGACCGACAGGTGAACGTCGGCGTCTATGTTGCCGCTGGTGTCGCCACGCTGGGGAGCGTAATAGCCCGGGTTCAGGCCGCCTGCAGCGAGCCAGTAACGAAGCTCGTAGTTGTGGGTGGACACCGGGAAAACCATGCCCATGCGAAAACGCTCGCCCTTGTCACGGTACTGGTCGATGACCGGTTTCAGAGCAGTGGCGCTGATCGGATGAGCGGGATTGCCGTCGCTGCCGTCTTCAATGTGTGGGCGCATTTGCTCCCAGACATCGTTCGATACGGTAATGCCGTTGCCGTTCAGGTCCATGCTGAACGCGGTGATGATGTCCGCCTGGGTGCCGTAACCAATGGTCGCACCAAGTGGCTGGCCTGCCAGCATGTGGGCGCCATCAAGGGTGCCGGTCACCACGCCGTCGAGCAGGACTTTCCAGTTGGCCTGGGCTTCGAGTTCCACGAACAGGCCTTCATCCAGGAAAAATCCCTGTTCCCAGGCAATGGCCAGTGGCGCCATGTCCGTCAGTTTGATGAAGCCGAGCTTCAGGTCCGGCTTTTCGGCCGGGCCGATGTCGGCGTGTGCTGAGCCCGCCGCCGTCAAGATCAAGAATGTCGCTGCCAGTGTTCTCAGTTGCATGGTGCTCTCCCGGAGTATTATTCAGACAAAAAAAAGGTTCATCGCACTTTACCGGGAAACGCTGCTTTTATCTTAAGGAAGAAGTAGTCGTTGTCCCGGTAGCCATAGGCCATCCGTTTGATGACCTTAAT